>DATABK010000461.1:0-3244 GCA_036259695.1 Actinomycetes bacterium
GCAGAGGAAGCCGGATGGGACGGAGTCTTCCTCTGGGATCACATCCGCTGGCGGGAGCCGGTTCTCGAGGTCGGCGATGCCTGGATCACGCTCGCGGCGATCGCCACCGCCACACAGACGGTCCGACTCGGTCCGATGGTCACTCCGCTCGCCAGGCGCCGACCGGTCAAGGTCGCCAGGGAGACCGCAACCCTGGATCGGCTGAGCGGCGGCCGGTTGCCGCTCGGCGTCGGCCTCGGCAGCGACCGGTCCGGGAACGAGCTTTCGATCACAGTGGAGGAACTCGATGACCGCCGGCGCGCAGGGATGCTCGACGAGGCCTTGGGGATCCTGACGGCCGCCTGGTCGGGCGCGCCCGTGTACCACCGTGGTGAGCACTACACGGTCGACGGCATGCGGTTCCTGCCCCGACCGATTCAGCGGCCTGGGGTCCCGGTGTGGGTGGGCGGGTACCCCGGAAAGCGAAAGCCGCTTCGGCGTGCCGTCCGGTTCCAGGGCTTCTTCCCGGTCGACCTCGAGCACCCGGACCAGCTCGCCGAGATCGTCGTTGAGATCGCCTCGGTTCGCAAGGAGATCGGGAGGGACCTAGAGGAGCCCTTCGACGTCGTCGCGGCGCTGCCGGTGGGCACCGATCCGGCGCCCTACGCATCGGCAGGTGCTACATGGTGGCTGGTGGAGTTTCCGTGGGACGGGGTGTCGGTGGACCAGGTACGCGGTGTGATCCGCGACGGACCGGCGCCCTCGGGCTGATTGCCGTGGATCCGCAGACGTGGTGCAACGAGCCACCGGGCGCCGCTTGGTGCGCATGATTGCCAGGACAGGCCGTAGCGGTCCTTGAGCCAGCCGCACGTCCTTCCTCGCCGCCCTCGCTCAGCGCCGTCCACAATCACCTCGGGGCTGTGGGGCGGGATGGCCAGGCCACGGCGTCGACGCCGGCCAGGTGATGCCGCATGAGCCGGGCTGACTTCCTGGTTGGTTCAGGCGGTCTCCGCGGTCCCACCGTCTGGGTCGATCCCGTGCCGAACAAGCAGCTCCCGCAGGCGCTCGACCTCGTTGTGCAGGTTCTGGTTCTCGTGGATGACCGCCTCGAGGTCCACCTCGGCTGTCCATGCCGGCTCGCGCTCGGCCAGCCTTCGCAGCAGCTGGCGTTCCTGGTCGCGCAGCGCCGCGGCCCGCTCGAAGTCATCGGCGTCGATCGCGGCCTCCTTCTCCCGGCGCACCTGGGCGAGCTGCTCCTCGTCCTCGCGGATGTCGGTGGGCACGGTCATGCGTACCAGCCGCGTCCGCCCACCTGCCCCCACGCCGCCGGCATAGCCACCCAAACATCTGGACGACCCTGCTGACACACCCGATCCCGGTCGGCACCAAGCGTGACCAGGACCTGGGTGGCCACGCCCTCGCCCTCGCGGATCAGCCCGAGCAGGATGTGCTCGGTGCCGATGTAGTTGTGCCCGAGCTGCAGCGCCTCCCGCAGCGACAGCTCGAGGACCTTCTTTGCCCGGGGGTGAAGGGGATGTGCCCGGTGGGGGCGCTCTGGCATGGAACCGCGCAGGGCGCGTTGGTTCGCCGCGTCGTCACTGACCTCTGAACCCTACCGAGGAAGGAACCTCCTCACGAGCACAGGGCATTGCCACGAGAACCAGGCGTCCGCGCTGCGATGCTGGACGAGTGGTCGACATGATGGACGCGCTCCTCGGCGCAGTCGCTGGCGTCGCGGTAGGGTCCCTCTGGGAGCACCGCATAGCGAGTTGTCGACGGCGGATAGCCTTCACCAATTCACCCAAAGGAACCGCGGAATGCCAGAACTGGTCATCGACTTCATCACCTCGCTGGATGGCTACGGGGCCGCCGAGGGCTGGCCCGGCTGGTGGGGCCTGGAAGGACCCGAGTATCTGGCCTGGTTGGAAGACCACCCGGAAGCGGACTACACCGTCCTGATGGGCGCCAACACCTATCGGCTCATGTCCGGACTGGCCACCGCCGGTGAGCCGGGGACCGATGTCCTGGCGGGCCTGTCGAAGGTCGTCTTCTCGTCGACCTTGACCGAGCCGCTGGCGTGGCCAAACACCCAACTGGTCAGCCAGGACCCCGTTGCAGCCGTGCGGGAGATGAAGGACCAAGGCACCAGGTCCATGCGCACCTTGGGCAGCCTCACCCTGTGCCGCTCGCTCCTGCAGGCCGGGCTGGTGGACCGGTTCCGGGTGGTCGTCTTCCCGGTCATCACCGGCAGCAGCGGTCGGGACCGGATCTATGACGGGTACCCCGACGTCGCCCTGGACATGGTTGCCAGCCGCACCTTCGACGGTCGGCTGCAGCTGCTCGAGTACGTCCCCACGGTGCTGGCCGGGCCGCCCGGGACCACCAAGGCCGACGCCTAACCACCCCCGCCCCGTGCGACGCCGCAAGGAGCGATCGGGTTGCGTGGCCGCAAGCAGACCAACCTGGGAAGGCGTCGACACTGGGCGGCTCCTGCCACCTCGGCACCTGCTAGACAGCTGCGCCAAGGCGAGCAGCCGCTCCCACAACTCGATGGCCGTGGGGCTGCTCACCGAGCTGGCCGGTTCTCGCCGCTCATCGGGCTTGCGCCACGCAGAACTCGTTGCCTTCGGGGTCCTGCAGGACTGTCCACCCGACTGTGGATGGCGGCCTGCCTTCGCCTCTCGGTCCGCGCACCCTACCGTGCCGCTGGCGGCGACTGATCGAGATCTGAACTGAGGAGGCGGTCCGTGGAGGCTCCGGCGCCGCAGAACGGCCGGCGATCCCGGGTCACGTTCCAAGGCAGCTCCAGCGGAGCTACCAACAGCAAGGGGTTGCGCCAAGCACTCGGGCATCGCATTTGACCACTGACTCATCACCACGCTCTTCGAATCAACGACCTAGTCCTCGACGGCCTCATCGACGTCCTCGTCCGAGTCGGCCTCGTGGTCGACGACCTCCAGGACCTCGACGAAGCCGAAGGCGGCCCGCAGCCGGCGCAGGGCCGCCTCCTGGTCGGGGTCGACCTCGGCCATGGCCCGAGCCGGCTACCGCTGCGGTGGCTCGTCGCGGCGGGCCCCCAAGTGCAGGTACACCCGGCCGCCCTGGACCTCGAGCTCGTCAACCTCGCGCTCGCAGTAGTCCTCGCAGCCGCCCTCGAAGGCCAGAACCTCGAGGTCGCGGGGGAGGCGCTGGAGCTGCGCCAGCAGGTCTCGTACGGTCATCCCACTCAGCGTAACGCGCCACCGCTGTATGTGGTCGAGTTGGG
>DATABK010000462.1:0-13817 GCA_036259695.1 Actinomycetes bacterium
GCGGCAGGCCCTCGAGCAGGCCGCCCGGCCGGTGGTCAAGTGCTACTGGTTCGACCTCTACGCCATGAGCGCCGAGGTCGCCCTGGCCCTGTGGCTGGAACGCCGCAGCCGGGGCGAGGGCGACGCCGGGCCGTGGCCGGCCATGGCCACCGCGGCCGTCGGCCACCTGGGCCGCTTCGCCCGGGTGTTCCCCATCGGCCGGCCACGGGCCCTGCTCTACCGGGGCCTGATCGCCTGGACCGACGGCCGGGCGTCGCGGGCCCGGCGGGACTGGCGGGCTTCCCTGGCCGCCGCCGAGCGGCTCGACATGCGCTACGAGCAGGCCCTGGCCCTCGACATGCTGGGGCGGCACGGGGAGCCGGGGCAGCGCCCGGCCGCCCGCGAGCGGGCCCACGGTCTGTTCGAGCGGATCGGGGTCCACGACCTGGCCTCGCCCGAGGCACTGGCGACCAGGCTGGCCACCGGGGCGAATGGCGGGCCGTGAACCGGCTGCGGATGACCGTCCGCACGCTGCGGGCGAGGTACCGGGGAGGCGGCGGCCCACCGGGCTGGCGGACGGCCAAGACCACCCTGGCCGCGGTGCTCGCCTACGTGCTGGCCGTCTGGCTGCTCGGCGACGAGATCCCGCCGCTGCTCGCCCCCCTGACGGCGCTGCTGGTGGCCCAGCTGACCATCTTCGAGACGGTCAAGAGCGGGATCGAGCGGGTCGGCAGCGTGGTCGCGGGCGTGCTGGTGGCCGTGGCCCTGTCCAACTTCGTCGGGCTGACCTGGTGGAGCCTTGGCATCGTCATCTTCGCCGCCCTGGTCATCGGGACGATCCTGCGGCTCGGCGACCACACCCTCGAGGTCCCGATCAGCGCCATGCTGGTGCTGGCCGTGGCCGGCCAGGCCGGCACGGCCGCCCTCTCCCGGGTGGTGGAGACCCTCATCGGCGCCGTCACCGGCGTGGTCGTCAGCTTGATGCTCCGGCCTCCGATGTACGTCCAGCCGGCCGGCGACGCCGTCGGCGAGCTGGCCGCCGAGATGGCCGAGCTGCTGACGTCGATGGGGGAGGAGCTGACCGAGGGCTGGTCGGGAGAGCAGGCCCGCACCTGGGAGGAGCGGGCCCGCGAGCTCGACCGGCCGCTGCGGGCGGCCAGGATCGCCCTGACCCGCGGGGAGGACAGCCTGCGGCTCAACCCTCGCCAGCGCCGGGTCCGCGAGGGCGCCTCCAGCCTGCGCGCCGCCCTGGCCGCCCTCGAGCACGCGGCCGTCCAGGTCCGGGCGATCACCCTGGACCTGGCCGACCTGGCCGAGCGGGTCGAGGCGACCGGCCAGGCCGAGCCCGAGCTGCTGGTCGCCCTGGGCCGGCTGCTGGCCGAGCTCGGCGGCGGCGTGGCCGCCTTCGGCCAGCTGGTCGCGCCCGAGGTCGCCGGCCCCCCGCGCGAGGCCGTGCCCCTGCACATCGCCCTGGAGATCGCCCGCACCCACCGCGACGTGCTGGCCGAGCTGATGCTGGTCGACGCCCGCACCGATCTCGAGCTCTGGCACATCCAGGGGAGCCTGCTGGCCAACGTCGACCGGCTGCTGCGGGAGATCGACCTGGAGCGGGGACCGGACGCCCGGCGCGTGCGCCGCCGCTGACCTGCGACACTACGAGGGCGCGCTGCCAGGAGGGGCGGCCGGGAAGGAGCGGCTGGATGGACGTCCACCTGATCACCGACGCCGGGGTGTCCACCTGCACCGTCGAGGAGGTGCCCGAGCTCCTCGAGCGCCGGGAGGGGCTGGTCTGGGTCGACATTCCCCGCATCGACGGAGAGGCCACCCGGCTGCTGGCCGAGGTATTCAAGTTCCACCCGTTGGCCATCCAGGACTGCGAGAACCGCAACCACGTCCCCAAGTTCCACGGCTACAGCGACCACGTGTTCATCGCCCTGCACTCGCCCGAGCTGGGCAAGGGCGGCCACGTCCACCACCTGGAGCTCGACCAGTTCATCGGGCCCGGCTACCTGGTCACCGTGCACGGGCCGCTCGACCCGGAGGTCATCCCGGGGCTCGAGTTCCGCGAGACCAGCGCCGTCCTCAAGCGGATCGAGGCCGGGCGCTTCCGTCCCACCAGGTCGTTCGAGCTGTCGCACGCCATCGTCTCGGCCATGACCCGCCACCAGGAAGGCTTCCTGGCCATCCTCGCCCTCGAGGTCGGGCTGCTGGAGCAGCGGGTGATGGGCGACGAGCACGACGACCCGGAGCTGTTCCTGGAGGAGTTGTTCCGGGCCCGTCACGGGCTCATCGCGATCCGGACCATGGCCGCCCTCAGCCGCGAGATCTACGGGCGCCTGGCCGCCCTCGTCCGCTTCGTGCCCGCCGACGCCCAGACCCTGGTCGACGACATCGTCGACCAGCTGAAGCGGATCAAGGGCATGGCCGACGGGGAGACGGAGTTCCTCCAGGCGGTGATCGAGTTCCACCAGTCTCGGACCAACACCAAGATGACCATCGCCGCCGAGCGCCTGGCCGTGATCGCCGCCATCACCCTGCCGATCACCGCCCTGTCGTCGGTCTACGGGATGAACATCATCGTCAACGACCGCACCGACTTCTGGCACCTGGCCGGGGTGCTGCTGGTGATGGCGACCATCTCGGGGCTGCTGCTGCGATGGGCGAAGCGCCAGGGCTGGTGGTGAGCGTCATCGGGCGGTCAGGTCGTAGACGGTGGCCCCGCCGACCGAGGTGGCGCTGAAGTTGGCCGCCACCCAGGCGCTGATCTGCTGGGCGGCGTCGCTGCCGCCCATCGACCGGCCGGCCATCGACCGGCCGCCCATGCGGCCGCCGCCCAGGAAGTAGTGGATCTTCCCCTCGGCCACGAGCTGCTGGAACTGCTCGAGGGTGGGGGCGGGGTCGCTGCCGTTGAAGCCGCCGATGGCCATGACCGGCCTGCCGGTGGCCAGCTGGGCGCCGGCGGCCGAGTTCGACCCGACCGCGGCCGCGACCCAGGTGTGGCGGTCGGCGTCCTGGGTCAGCAGCGCCACCAGCTCGGCGCTGAGGGTGCCGCCGTCGAGCAGCCCGCCCATGCCGCCCGGGGCCTGGCCGAAGAAGCGGCCGCTGGGAGGTTGCTGGAAGCGGGAGATAATGCGGCTCGACGTCGACACCGCCTGACCCCGGGGGTGCCCCATGGCCGACACCGACCCCGCCACGGGCTTCGGCCCGCTCGAGAGCTCCAGGACGGCGCTGCTGACCACCTACCGGCGCGGCGGGGAGCCCGTGGGCACACCGCTGAGCATCGCCGTGGCCGATGGCAAGGCCTACTTCGTCACCGCCTCCGACAGCGGCAAGGCCAGGCGTCTGGCCGGCAACCCCGACGTCACCCTGGCCCCGTGCACGCTCAGCGGCAAGGTCACCGGCGAGGCGGTGGCCGGCCGGGCCAGGCTGCTCGACCCCGAAGAGCGCCGGCGGGCCGTCAAAGGGCTGCTGAAGCCGACCGGGGGGCTGTTCTGGAGCCTGGTCATGTACCGGCTCCTTCAGGGCAAGAAGATGGTCCTGGTCGAGGTCGTCCCGGTCACGAGCAGAGGATGACCTCCAGGGTCCTTGGCCCGTGGACGCCCTCGACCCGGTCGAGCTCGATGTCGCTGGTCGCGCTGGGGCCGCTGATCCAGGTCCGCGGGCGGGCCGGATCGAGCCGGCCCAGGCCCTCGGGGACGGTCGCCACCACCTGGGCCGCGGTCACCACCACCAGGTGGTAGTCGGGGACCAGGCTGAGGACGCGCCGGCCCTGGCCGGTGCCGCCGTCGAGCACGATCGTGCCCGTCTCGGCGATGGCCACCGCGCAGCCGGTGAGGACGCCGTCGAGGCCGTCCAGCTGGGCCGGGGTGAGCGGCGGGTCGTCGCCGACCAGTTCGATCCCTGGCTCCAGGCGGTCCAGGTCGGCCGGGAGGATGCCGTCGGCGACGGCGATGCGGCCGGCCCCGCGCTCGGTCAGGGCGGCCACGACCGTGGCCGCGACCATGGCCGTGGTGCTGCGCCGGACCAGGGCCCGGTAGTCGACCAGGCGCTCGACCAGCAGCTCGAGCAGCTCCTCGCCGGCCAGGGCCGGCGGGGTGTCGGTGGTCCGGTAGCTCCTGTCCACCGGGGGCGGGGCGGCCCCGTCGGCAACGGCCGCCCGGATCCTGGCCAGGACCTCGTCCCGGGCGCGGCTTGGCGCCCCCTCGTGCCGGCTCGAGGCCTCGTCTGCGCCCGGCGTGCTCACGGGTTCTCCCTCCGCCGGCGGCGCTCGCGCTGGGCCCACCAGTCGCGGAACGGCTGGGACGGGGGCAGGGGGGCGTCCCTGGTACCGGTCCAGGCCCACAGCGGCGGCGGCAGGGTGGCGATCCTCCGGCGCCGCCCGCCCAGGAGCCGGCCCAGCCGGGCCGCCCGCAGCGCCCCCGTCCAGCGGGCCGGGCTCGCCATGACCCAGGCGGCCGAGGTCATCATCGCCTGCTCGGGCGTTGGCGCCCTGGACGCCTCGCGCTTGGTCTCCACCACCCGGGAGCGCAGGTGGACCAGCATCTGGGGGATGTCGATGGCCACCGGGCAGACGTCGTAGCAGGCGCCGCAGAGGGTCGAGGCGTACGGCAGGGAGGCGTTGTCGGCGACCCCGGTCATCTGCGGGGAGAGGACGGCCCCGATGGGGCCGGGGTAGACGCTGCCGTAGGCGTGGCCCCCGGTGCGCTCGTACACCGGGCAGACGTTGAGGCAGGCCGAGCAGCGGATGCAGCGCAGCGCGCTGCGGCCCTGCGGGTCGGCCAGGGTGGCGGTGCGGCCGTTGTCCAGCAGGACCAGGTGGAACTCGCTCGGGCCGTCGCCTTCGTGCACGCCGGTCCACATGCTGGTGTAGGGGTTCATCCGCTCGCCGGTGGAGGAGCGCGGCAGCAGCTGGAGGAAGACCTCCAGGTCGCGCCAGGTCGGGACCAGCTTCTCGATCCCCATGACGGTGATCAGCACCCGGGGCAGGGTCAGGCACATGCGGCCGTTGCCCTCGGACTCGACCACGGCCAGGGTGCCGGTCTCGGCCACGGCGAAGTTGGCCCCGGAGACGGCCACCTCGGCCTCGAGGAACTTGCGCCGCAGGTGCAGCCGGGCCGCCTCGGCCAGGGCCCGCGGCTCCTCGGTGAGGTCGGGGGGCGCGGGCAGCCCGACCGCGCCCATCTCGCGCAGGAAGATCTCGCGGATCTCGGCCCGGTTGCGGTGGATCGCCGGGACCAGGATGTGGCTCGGGGTGTCGTGGCCGAGCTGGACGATCAGCTCGGCCAGATCGGTCTCCCAGGCGGCGATCCCGGCCTCGGCCAGGGCCTCGTTGAGCCCGATCTCCTGGGTGGCCATCGACTTGACCTTGACCACCTCGCCGGCGCCGGTCGCCCGGACCAGGTCGGTGACGATCCGGTTGGCCTCGGCGGCGTCCCTTGCCCAGTGGACGACCCCGCCGCGCGCGGTGACCTGCTCCTCCAGCTGGACCAGGTAGCCGTCCAGGTTGGCCAGGACCTGGTCCTTGATGGCTGCCCCGGCCGCCCGCAGCTCGGCCCAGTCGGGCAGTTCGGAGACGACCGCGGCCCGCTTGGCCCTGATCGTCCCGGTGGCCTTGGCCAGGTTGCGCCGCAGCTGGGCGTCGCCGAGGGCCTCCCGGGCCGCCGCGGGGAACGGCCGCTCGGTGCGCAGCCGGCCCACCCCGGGCGGGGCGGTCGGCATGCCGAGGAAGACCTGACTGATCGGGCCACCCCCCTGGGGTTCCCCGAACCCGTCCGGCTGGGTCATCGCGGTGGCACCTCCGGCTGCTCGGGCCGGGTCGAGGCCAGGATCTCGGCCAGGTGGACGGTGCGGACCCCGGCCCGCAGCCGCGAGAGCCCGCCCCCGATGTGCAGCAGGCACGAGCTGTCCGAGGCCGAGCAGACCTCGGCCCGGGTCGAGAGCACGTTGTGCATCTTGTCGGCCAGCATGGCCGCCGAGGTGTCGGCGTTCTTGACCGCGAACGTCCCCCCGAACCCGCAGCAGGTCTCGGCCTGGGGCAGCTCGACCAGGTCGATCCCCCCGACCTCGCGCAGCAGCCGCAGCGGCCGGTCCCCGACCCGCAGCACCCGCAGGCTGTGGCAGGTCGGGTGGTAGGTGACCCGGTGCGGGTAGTAGGCGCCGACGTCGGTGACCCCGAGCACGTCGACCAGGAACTCCGACAGCTCGTAGGTCCGCGACGCCACCTCGCGGGCGGCCGCGGCCAGCTCGGGGTCGCCGGCCTCGGAGGCCACCCAGGCGTGCTGGTGGCGGACCGACCCGGCGCACGACCCGCTCGGGGCCACCACCGCGTCGTAGCCGGCGAAGGCGGCGGCGTGCCGGCGCACCAGCGGCACCGCCTCGGAGAGGTAACCGGTGTTGATGTGCATCTGACCGCAGCAGGTCTGGGCCCGCGGCACCTCGACGGTGCACCCGAGCCGCTCCAGCAGCCCCACCGGCGCCTTGCCGACGTCCGGGAACAGCCCATCCACCAGACAGGTCACGAACAAGGCGACACGCACGCTCGACCCTCCACCGTTCTGCTCATTCGTCCGCTTCCTCGCGGGGCATCGTGACGCTACGCCATCCGGTCACCAGACGTCGCCCGCCCGCCAGTCGCAGACCAGCGGCCCGGTCAGGTCGAGCCCCTCGGTGGCCGGCGTCCGCAGGACCAGGATCCCGCCGTCCTCGTCGGCCGTCCGCTCCAGCCCGTTCGGCCCGGCCACCCAGGTCGGGCCCTGCCAGGTCTCCCACCCCAGCCGCTGGTAGAACCCGGGGATCCCGGTCCCGTCGCCCAGCGCCCCCAGCTCATACCGCTCCCGGACGACCTTCCCGGCCTCGGCCATCACCAGCGTGGCCAGCCCCCGCCCCCGCCGGTCCCCCCGGGTCGCCACCCCCTCGACATACCCCGTCCGCAGCGGCAGCCCCCCGGCCACCAGCACCCTTGGCACCACCGCCCCGTGGGCCACCACCTCGCCGTCCTCCACGGCCATGACATGCACGCCCCCGAGCGTGTGGTCCCAGTCGTGCTCGTCGAACCGCCCCCCGAACGCCCCGAGCATCAGCTCCCGCACGGCCTCCAGCTCCTCCTGGGCCAGCTCGGCCGTTGCCGCCCGCCGCACCCTGATCATGCCCGCGCGGTTCTCCTCTCCAGGAGCAGCGAACCGGCCACGAAGACCAGCAGGGCCGTCAGCTGGGCGAGGGCTGAGACGGTGAGGCCGATGGGGATGGTGGCCAGGGCGAGGGTGGCGGCGGCGGCGCGGTGGGTGGTGGGGCCGATGTGGAGGGTGCGGCGGAACAGGGCGTCGGCGACGAGGAAGAGGGCGACGCCGCCCGACAGCAGGAGGGCGTGGGCCAGGTCGAGGGGGTCGAAGGCGTGGCCGATGACGTCCTTGAGGCCGGCGGCGAGGGTGATGATGCCTCCCAGCATGCCCAGGTGGCAGTAGCCGAAGGCCTGGATGGCGACCCAGCCGCGGCGGTCGTCGTCGACGGCGGCCAGGGCGTGCTCGGCGCGGGTGTCGTCGCCGCCGAAGTACGCCCACCACAGGCAGGCCGCGAGCAGCAGGCCGAGCACGGCCACGGTGGCCAGGGCCAGGTCGACCGGGAGGTCGGCGGCGCCGATGCCGATGGCCACGATCGACTCGCCGAGGGCGACGATCACCACCAGGCCGTGGCGCTCGACGAAGTGGGCCGGGGCGATCCGGAAGTCGCCGACCCTGGTCAGCGGGGGGCTGAGCCATTCGAGGGCGAACGCCGCCGCCCACAACAGGTAGGCGGCCGTGCCCTCGGCGATCACGGCGGCCAGGACGAGCAGGGCGGAGACGACGTTGAGGGGGGCCAGCCGGAGCAGGGCCCGGACGGTGACGGCCTCGGTGGTGCGCGAGTACAGGCCGGTGTGGACGCCAACGATCACCAGGTAGGCGACCCCGAAGGCGAGGTCACCCTCGGCGAAGGCCCTGGGGATGGCCAGGGCCAGGACCAGGAACCCGGCCATGCCGGCGAGCAGCAGCAGCCGGCGGGCGGCCCGGTCGGCGGCCACCGCGTTGGTCATCCAGGCGTAGCCGCCGTACATCCAGAAGATCACGCCCAGCATCAGCACCACCCGCAGCAGCCCCCGGGCCGTCGGGTCGTCGCTGATCACCGCGGTCAGCTGGGTGATGGTGAAGACGAAGACCAGGTCGAAGAAGAGCTCGAGGGTGGAGACCCGCTCGGCCCGCTCGGCCTGCTCGGGCGGCCGGCTCACCTCAGATCCCGGCCTCGGCCGGGAGCCGGCCCGACTGCACGGCCTTGCGAAGGGCCTCGTGGTCGGCCTCGGTCTGGTCGGCGTAGGCCCGGGCGAAGCGGGCGAACGCCCGGTCGGCGGCGTCGCCCTTGCCCAGGTAGCCGGAGAGGACGGTGGCCCCGGTGGAGCGGGCGTGGCCCTTGGCCAGGAGGGTGCCGCAGACCCGGGCGTAGTCCATCAGGGCCGACCCGTCCATGCCGTCGACGGTGATGGCGCCCTTCATGTCGCGGAACTGGCGCACGTAGTAGTCGCGCTCGCCGACGCTGGTCCAGCCGAGCAGCGGGTCGCTGACCGTCTGGAGGGTCTGCTGGTACTCGACCACCCGCTGGCCCTGGTGGGCGTGCCAGGCGGTGTCGCCGTGGACGAAGCGGGCCACGCACGACCGCCGGGCCTGCTTGAGCTGGAGGAAGACGACGTCGTTGGCGTCGTTGCCCTGGAGCAGGGCCACGAAGGCGCGCAGCCCGACGCTGCCCACGCCGACGACCTTGTGGGCCACGTCGACGGCCACGTAGTAGCCGAGCACCCGGCGCCAGTGGGGCGGCAGGGTGTCCAGGTAGCGCTCCAGGCCCTCGACCAGCTGATCGGTCTCGCGGTCGGAGACGTGGGTGACCAGCGGTGGCTGGTCGACGATGTGGCGGGCCCGGCCGCGCTCGCGGGTCAGCTTGGGCAGGGCCCGGTCGCTGGTCCGGGTCCGGGCCCGCCTGGCCGCCCGCTCGATCTCGCCCCGCAGCGACCAGTCGGCCAGCTCGGCCCGCATCCGGTCGATGTCCAGGCGGTCGAAGGACCGGGTCAGCAGCGGCTGGCCGGCCAGCTGGCGCAGCTGCCGCCGGTAGGCGTAGGCGCAGCGCAGGACCGCCTCCTCGCAGGTGTCCTCGGACAGGCCGTTCTGGCGGCCGGCGACCCAGACGCTGGTCGTGAGCCGGTACAGGTCCCACTCCCAGGGCCCGGGGTGGGCCTCGTCGAAGTCGTTGAGGTCGAACACCAGGTCCCGCTCGGGCGAGGCGTAGAAGCCGAAGTTGCCCAGGTGGGCATCGCCGCAGATGACCGGCTCGACCCCGGTCCGGGGCAGGTGGGCGAAGTCCTCGGCCATCAACGCGGCCGACCCGCGCAGGAACGCGTACGGCGAGGCCGCCATCCGCCCGACCCGCACCGGGACCAGCCGCTGGAGCCGGCCCTCGTGGGCCTCCTCGATCAGGTCGACCGGGTCGGGCCGGTCCTCGGCCGGCCGCCAGCGCCCGAGCGCCGCCCGCTTGACCTGCTGGCGCAGGGCCCTCCCGGCCGCCGAGCGCTCCTCACCGGACGGCAACGAGGTCCGCAGGACGCTGGCCATCTCACCTCCCGCCGAGGCGGCTCGACGGCTGCCATCATGCCAGGGGAACGACACCGCCACCCAGAGGAGCGCCCAGCATGCGGATCGGCATCGGCCTACCCAACACCGTCCTCGACGTCCCCGGGCCGCTGGTCCTCGACTGGGCCCGGCGGGCCGAGGAGCGAGGCTTCTCGTCGCTGGCCACGATCGACCGGATTGCCTATGCGAACTACGACTCGCTCACCGCCCTGACCGCGGCCGCGGCCGTCACCGACCGGATCGGCCTGATGACCAACATCCTGCTCGGGCCCGCCTACAGCCCGGTGCCGCTGGCCAAGGTGACGGCCAGCCTCGACCAGCTCTCCGGTGGCCGCCTCACCCTCGGCCTCGGGGTGGGTGGCCGGGCCGACGACTACCAGGTCGCCGGCCGGTCCTTCGCCGACCGGGGCCGGCGGTTCGACACCGGCCTGGAGCTGCTGCACCAGGCCTGGCGGGGCGAGCCGGTGGCCGGCAGCCCGTTCCCGGTCGGCCCCGCAACCACCCGGGGCCGCATCCCGGTGCTGATCGGCGGGCGGCCGGAGCTGGCCGCGCCCCGGGCCGTCCGCTGGGACGCCGGCTTCACCCTCGGGGGCGCCCCGCCGTCGATGGCCGGGGGCGCCATCGACGAGTTCAGCAAGGCGTGGACCGAGGCCGGCGGGACCGGGCGGCCGAGGGTCGTCGCCCTGGCCTACTTCTCCCTCGGCGAGGAGCACACCGCCGAGTCGCTCCACAACCTTCGCACCTACTACGGGTTCCTCGGCGACTGGGCCGAGGGGGTCGCCAGCGGCGCCTCCCGCACCCCGGCGGCGGTCCGGGAGGTGGCCGCCGCCTTCGAGGAGGTCGGCGTCGACGAGCTGGTCTTCGACCCCACCGTGGCCAACCTGGACCAGGTCGACCGGCTCGCCGACGCGGTCGCGTAGGCCGCCCGGCGGCCGGCCTGGCTACTGTCGCACCCATCGCCGAGACTCCCGGCCATGATGAAGCGCAGCCATGCCGTGATCGGGGCGGCCGCCGGGGTCGCGGTGGCGCATGCGACCGGGGCGTCGATGGTGGCCGGCGCGATCGTGGCCGGACTGGCCGGGCTGCTGCCCGACATCGACCACCCGCACGCGGCCGTTGGGCGGCTGCTGCCGCGGTGGTGGCACCGGCTCACCCCAGGGCACCGGGGGCCGACCCACTCACTGGTCTGGTGCCTGGCCCTGGCCGTGCTCGCCTACCTGGGGAACAGCGCCGTGAACGGCGAGCCGGCCGGGCCCCTGCTCGCCCTGGCCGTGCTCGCCGGCTCGCTGTCGCACGTGCTGGCCGACGGGCTGACCGTGGCCGGGGTGCCGCTGTGGTGGCCGTTCCGGCGCCGCCGGGCCGTCTTCCTGGGGGTGCTGGCCTTCCGGACCCGGAGCTGGGCCGAGGCCCTGGTCGTGGCGGGCGTGGTCGCCGGCGTGGGTTGGTGGGTCGCGGCCTGACTCGACGCGAGGGACTGCTTCGGTTACACCTAATACCGTTCAAGTTCGCACTTGACGAACAGTGGGTATGACGTGCGACAACAAGGTGTCCGTCGGCCGCGACCCAGCCGGGACTGGAGGTCTGCGTCAGATGATCGTGACCCTCACCCCGAACCCGAGCGTCGACCGGACCATCGAGGTGGACGCCCTGCACCGGGGGGCGGTGCTGCGGGCCCGGGCGACCCGGGTCGACCCCGGGGGCAAGGGCGTCAACGTCTCCAGGGCCTTGGCCGCCAACCGCCGCGAGACCACGGCCGTGCTGCCGGCCGGGGGCTGGGAGGGGGAGCAGCTGGCCGCCCTGCTGGCCCCGCTGGACGTCCCGGTGGTGGTGGTCCCGGTGGCCGGGTCGGTCCGGGCGAACGTGAGCGTGGTCGAGCCCGACGGCACCGTGACCAAGCTGAACGAGCCGGGCCCGCGGCTCAGCGAGGAGGAGATCGAGGCCGTGACCGCGGCCACGGTCAAGGCCGCCGCCGACGCCGAGTGGCTGGCCTGCACCGGTAGCCTCCCGCCGGGGGCCCCGATCGACTTCTACGCCCGCGTGGTCGACCGGCTCGGCTCGGCCTCGGTCAAGGTGGCCGTCGACTCCAGCGGCGCCCCCCTGGTCGCCGCCCTGGACGCCGGGCCCGACCTGGTCAAGCCCAACCGGGAGGAGCTGGCCGAGGCCACCGGCCGGGCCCTGCTGACCGTCGGCGACGTGGTCGAGGCGGCCGAGGAGCTGCGCGGCCGGGGGGTCGGGGCGGTGCTGGCCAGCCTCGGGGCCGACGGGGCGGTGCTGGTCGACGCCACCGGGGCCACCTTCGGCTGGGCCACCATCGACAAGGCCCGCAGCGCCGTCGGCGCCGGCGACTCCATGCTGGCCGGCTTCCTGGCCGGCGGGGGCAGCGGCCCCGGCGCCCTGGCCGAGGCGCTGGCCTGGGGCGCGGCCGCGGCCAGCCTACCCGGCAGCATCATGCCGACCCCCGAGGACCTCGACCACGGTGCCGTGACCCTGGCCGACCGCATCGATCCGGACCGCCCTCTCAAGGAACGGAGCTGACGCCCATGGCGGACCTCATCACCCCCGACCTCGTCGACCTCAACCTGACCGCGACCGAGCGCGGCGAGGCGACCAAGTCACTGGCCCAGCGGCTCCAGGCCGCCGGCCGGGTCACCGACCTCGACCAGTTCCTGGCCGACGTCCGGGCCCGCGAGGCGCAGATGCCGACCGGCCTCGAGGGCGGTATCGGCATCCCGCACTGCCGGTCGGTGGCCGTGACCGAGCCCACCCTGGGCTTCGGCCGCAGCGCCCAGGGCATCGACTGGGGTGCCGCCGACGGGCCGGCCCACCTCATCTTCCTGATCGCCGCCCCCGAGGGCGGCGGCGCCGAGCACATGGGCATCCTGGCCAAGCTGGCCCGCAAGCTCATCCACCAGTCGTTCAAGGACTCCCTCAGGCAGGCGCCGGACCCCGAGACCGTCGTCGACCTGGTCAAGAAGGAGGTGCTGGGGCAATGAAGATCGTCGCCGTGACGTCCTGCCCCACAGGGATCGCCCACACCTACATGGCGGCCGAGGCCCTCGAGCAGGCGGCCAAGGACGCCGGGCACGAGATCCAGGTCGAGACCCAGGGCGCGGCCGGGGCCGAGGCGGTCCCCGACGCCGCCATCGCCGGCGCCGACGCGGTGGTGTTCGCGGCCGACGTCGAGGTCCGCAACCGCGAGCGGTTCGCGGGCAAGCCGCTGGTCCAGACCTCGGTCAAGCGGGCCATCAACGACGCCTCGAGCCTGATCGCGGAGGCCGAGGCGGCCGCCAGGACCGGCGGCGCCGGCGGCGTGATGACCGGGGCGGCCACCGAGGCCGCGGCCCCGGAGCCGCCCTCCGGGCCCGAGACCAAGGTCGACCAGTCGGCCGGCCTCGGCACCCGCCTGCGCCAGTGGCTGATGACCGGGGTCAGCTACATGATCCCGTTCGTGGCCGCCGGCGGGATCCTGATCGCCCTGGCCTTCCTGCTCGGCGGCCCAGAGGTCGCCAACAAGGTCAACGGCGGCACCTTCGAGGGCACCGAGTACCAGGCCGTCGAGGACCTGTCCAAGCTGATCGTGCAGGCCGGCTACGCCGGGCTCCTGTTCAAGATCGGCGCCACCGCGTTCTCGATGCTGGTGCCGATCCTGGCCGGCTTCATCGCCTACGCCATGGGTGACCGGCCGGCCCTGGTCGCCGGCATCGTCGGCGGCCTGATCGCCAACGAGATCGGCGCCGGGTTCCTGGGCGGCCTGGCCGCCGGCCTGATCGCCGGGGCCGTGGTGATGTGGATCAAGCGGCTCAAGGTGCCCCGCGGCGTGGCCGGGATCATGCCGGTGGTGGTCATCCCGCTGGTGTCGGCCTTCATCGTCGGCGCGCTGATGCTGGTCGTGATCGGCCAGCCGATCGCCGCCCTCCAGAGCGGCCTCACCGACTGGCTCCAGGGCCTCTCGGGCAGCAACGCCATCCTGCTCGGCATCATCGTCGGCCTGATGATGGCCTTCGACATGGGCGGGCCGGTCAACAAGGTGGCCTACGCCTTCGGGCTGGCCGCCCTGGCCAGCGGCAACATCAAGATCATGGCCGCGGTCATGGCCGCCGGCATGACCCCGCCGCTCGGGCTGGCCCTGGCCACCGTGATCCGCAAGCACCTGTTCACCAGGGCCGAGCGCCAGGCCGGTGAGGCGGGCTGGCT
>DATABK010000463.1:0-3978 GCA_036259695.1 Actinomycetes bacterium
GCCGGCGGGGCGGGCGGGCACCGTCGGCCGCCGCGGCTCCGGGGGGTGGCTCGCCGGCCGGGGCCGAGGCCGGGCGGCGGCGGAACACCTTGACCTCGGCCATCAGCTTGACCGTGCCCACCAGCTCGGCGGCCTCGGCGGCGAAGCCCGGTTCGGCCGGGCTGCGCGGCTTGCGCAGCGCGGCCAGGGCGCCGGCCTCCAGGGCCCTGAGGGAGTGGGCGAGGTCGCCCGGGTCGTGGCCGCCGGAGACGACCACGATGGGTGCCGGATGCTGCTCCATGATCCGGCGGGTGGTCTCCAGGCCGTCCATGCCCGGCATCTGGACGTCCATGGTGATGACGTCGGGCCGCAGCCGTGCGGCCAGCCGGAGCGCCTCGGCCCCGCTGGAGGCCTGGCCGACGACCTCGAGGCCGCCGCCACGGCCGAGGACCTCGGCCAGCAGCCGCCTGGCCACCTCCGAGTCGTCGACGACCAGGACCCGCAGCATCAGATCAGGCGCCGGATCGTCTCGAGCAGCCGGTCCTGGTCGAAGGCCCCCTTGACGATGTAGGCGTCGGCGCCGACCTCGACCCCGCGGCGACGGTCGTCCTCGGAGTCGAGCGAGGTCACCAGCACCACCGGCAGGCCGCGGAGCCGCTCGTCGGCCCGGACCCGGGCCGTCAGCGAGAACCCGTCCAGCCTGGGCATCTCGATGTCGGTCACCACCAGGTCGCAGGGCTCGCGTCCGAGCAGGTCGAGCGCTGCCGCGCCGTCGGGGGCCACGCGGACCTGGTAGCCGGCCGCCTCCAGGATGCTCTTCTCCAGGGTCCGGGTGACGGCCGAGTCGTCGACGACCAGGACGGTGGCCTGGGCCGCCGGGGCGATCTCGGCCGGGGCCGGCGCGGCGCCGGACCGGCCCGGATCGCCGGCCCAGCCGGGGCGGGTCAGGTCGGCCGCGTTCAGGATCATGACGACCTCGCCCGAGGCCAGCGTGGCCGCCCCGGCGGTCCCCCCGACCCGGGCGAACGGCCAGGGCAGGGGCTTGATCACCACCTCCTGGACGCCGTCCAGCGACTCCACCGCCAGGGCGATGCGGCGCTCGGCCGAGCCGACCACGACCACGGTGCGGGCGCCGGCGCCGGCCGACGGCTCCAGGCCGAGCAGGGTGGCCGCTGGGAGGACCGGGAGCGGCCGGCCGTCGACGGGGACGACCTGGTTGCCGCCGACCCAGCCCATCTCCTCGGCCCTGGCCCGTTCAATCCGGACCACGTTGGTGACCGGCAGCCCGAAGTGCCGCCCGGCCGCCCCGACCAGCAGGCACAGGGTGGTGGCGACGGTCAGGGGCAGCTCGAGCCGGAACCTGGTGCCCCGCCCGGCCTGGGTGTCGAGGGTGATGGTGCCGTGCAGGCGCTCCACGTGCTCGCGGACGACGTCGAGGCCGACGCCCCGCCCGGACAGCCCGGTCACCTGGGTGGCGGTCGAGAAGCCGCTTCGGAAGATCAGGTCGAGGACCTCACGGTCGTCGGCCCGGTCGGCCTCCTCGGCGCTGAGCAGGCCACGCTCCACCGCCCGGGCCCGGACCCGGGTCGGGTCGATGCCGGCGCCGTCGTCGGCGACCTCCAGGCTGAGCATGCCCTCGCGCTGGGCGGCGGCCACCACGACCGACCCCCGGCGGGGCTTGCCTGCCCTGGCCCTGGCCTCGGCGGCCTCGAGCCCGTGGTCGAGGGCGTTGCGCAGCAGGTGGGTGAGCGGCGCCCTGAGCTGCTCGAGGACGGCCCGGTCGACCTCGACGTCGCCGCCCCGGACCTCCAGGTCGGCCTCCTTGCCGAGCTCCCTGGTGATGTCGCGGTGCAGGCGGGGGAAGGCGTCGAGGACGGTCGAGACCGGCAGCATCCGGGCCCGCCGCACCTCCTCGCGGAGCTCGTCGACGGCCTGGCCGAGGCGGCGCCCCTCGGCCTGGCCGCCCCGGGCCAGCAGGTCGACCTGACGGCGGATGCCGGCGAGCCGCGCCGACCCCGCCTCCATGAACCGGGCCAGCGCGGCCAGGTCGGACCGCCGGCCGGGGCGGGCGGCCCGCCAGGCCAGCTCCCACTGGCCGAGGTCCTCCTGGAGCCTGCGCAGCTCGCCGAGCTGCTGGTCGGCGGCGATCCGGGCCACCACCAGCTCGCCGACCTGGTTCATCAGCGCGTCCAGCTTGGCCACGGCCACCCGGACCGTGTCCTCGGCCCCGGCCGCCTGGACGGGCGCCCCCGCCGGGTCGGGCGTGCTGGTCCCAGGGCTGTGGACAGCCCCGGGCACCGCTCCCGGCTGTCGGTTACCCTCCCGTTCAGGGGCCCCACCCTCAGCGGGGTGGGGGTCCGGCGTGCCCGGAGGGTGGGGGTCCGGGGCGCCCGAGGCGAGGCGCTCAAGGGCGGCGACGACCGCGCCGGTGTCGACCGGGGCCGGCCGGCCGTCGGCGGCCGCCTGGACCAGGGCCCCGATCGCGTCAACGCCCGCGTACAGCCCGTCGAAGGCGGCCGGGTGGAGGGCCAGCGTGCCGGTGCGGACGCTCTGGAAGACGCTCTCCAGCCGGTGGGCGATCGCCTCGACCTCGGCCATGCCGACGGCGCCGGCCGCCCCCTTGAGGCTGTGGGCCTCCCGGAACAGGCCGGCCAGCTGCTCGTCCAGCTCCTCGGCGGACGGGTCGGTCTCCAGGGCCAGCAGGTGCCGGTTCATGGCCTGCACGCGCTCTTCGGCCTCGGCGCCGAAGATGGCGACGAGCTGGCCCTGGAGGTCGGCGTCGCTGGTCACGCCATCTCCACCCGGTACCTCTCGGTCAGGGTCTGCAGCTCGCGGGCCAGGCCGCCGAGGCCCTCGGCGGCGTCGCGGGAGTCGTTCGCCCCGGTGACGAACTGGCTGGTGGCCTGGTTGATCTCCCGCATGGCGATGGCGATCTGGTCGACGGCGACGCGCTGCTCGTGGGCCGAGGCGGCGATCTGCTGGGCCGCCTGGGCGGTGTCACGGACGGTGTCGCCGAGCTGTCCGATGACCTCGCCGGCGCGCTGGACGCGGGTGCGGCCGCGCTCCACCACCTTGATGCCCTGCTCGGTGGCGAGCACCGCCTCGTTGGTGGCCTTCTGGATCTCCGACAGGATGACCCTGACCTGGGCGGTCCCCTGCCGTGACTGCTCGGCCAGGTTGCGGACCTCGGCCGCGACCACCGCGAACCCGCGTCCCTGCTCGCCCGCCCTGGCCGCCTCGATGGTGGCGTTGAGGGCCAGGAGGTTGGACTGCTCGGCCAGGTCGTCCACGGTGGCGGTGATCTCGCCGATCTGCTGGGTCTGCTCGGACAGGGCGAGGATGTCCTGGGCGATCGCCTCCACCCGCTCGCGGATCTCCTCCATCCCCCCGATGATGCCCTCGACCACCTCGGTGCCCTCGTCGCTGGCCTTGGCGGCGGCCTGGGCCCGCTCGGCAACCTCCCTGGCCCGGCTGGCGCTGTGCTCGGCGGCGGCCCGGAGCTCCTCGGCGGTCGCCGAGGTCTGGCTGATGGCCGCCGACTGCTCGGTCAGGCTCGAGCCCTGCTCGCTGACGGTGGCCAGGATCTGGGTGGCGGCCGCGCCGACGCTGTGGGCGCCGCCCTTGACCTCGCTGGAGAGGTGGCGCAGGTTGGCCGCCATGTCGTTGAGGTGGCCGCTCAGCTCGCGCAGCTCGGGCGCGCCGTCGGTGCGCACCCTGGCGGTCAGGTCCCCGCCGGCGACCCGGCCAGCGAACGCGGAGTAGGCCCGCAGGCGCCGCATGATCGCGGCCGAGATGAGCAGGGCCAGCGTCACCATCACGGCGGCGATCACCAGCCCGATCAGGATGGTCCGGCGGACCAGGGCGGCCGCCGGGCCGGTCGCCTCGGCGAGGTCCTCGGTGGCCAGCACCGTCCAGCCGAGACCGGCGAAGGACCCTTCGCCGGTCGACCGGTGGTAGGCGAGGAGCACGGCCCCCTCGCCGCCGTCGGGCGCGGCGGTC
>DATABK010000464.1:0-5835 GCA_036259695.1 Actinomycetes bacterium
TGCGGGCGGTCGACAACGGCGCCGACCCGGGCGCCTACGGGGTCTACCAGCTGGTGCGGTCGGGCGACGACATGGTGGTGGGGGACATCGGCTTCCACGGGCCGCCCAACCCGGGCGGGTCGGTGACGGTCGGCTACGGGCTGGCCCCGGGGGCCAGGGGGCAGGGGTACGCCACCGAGGCGCTGCGGGCGGTGGTCGCCTGGGCCCTGGCCCAGCCGGAGGTGGCGGCGGTCGAGGCCGACACCACCCACGCCAACCTGCCGTCCCAGCGGGTGATGGAGCGGGCCGGGATGCGCCTGTACGACCGCAGCGACCAGCTCCGCTTCTACCGGGTCCCTTGAGCGGTCGATGGGCGCCGTGGTTGCATCCCTTCCCGCGGCGAGAAGGGAGTCGAGGCATGCACATCGTCCCGGTCGGCCCGCCGGCGGCCGGCAAGGGGACCCAGGCCGGCCGGATCGTCGACCGGTTCGGGGGCGTCCACATCGCCACCGGCGACATCCTGCGCTCCAACGCCGAGCGGGGCACCGAGCTGGGCCGGACGGCCAGCCGCTACATGGACCAGGGCGAGCTGGTGCCCGACGAGGTCATCATCGGCATGGTGCTGGAGCGGATGGGGGAGGGCGACTGCGCCGGCGGCTTCGTGCTCGACGGGTTCCCGCGAACCGTCCCCCAGGCCGAGGCCCTCGAGCGGCGGCTGGCGGAGCTGGACTGCCCCCTGGACGCGGTGGTCAGCTTCGAGATCGACGAGGACCAGCTGCGCGACCGGCTGGCCGGGCGGGCCGAGGAGCAGGACCGGGCCGAGGACGACGACGAGGGGGCCATCCGGCGGCGGCTGGAGCTGTTCAACCGCGAGACCGAGCCCCTGCTCGACTTCTACGACGGCCGCGGGCTGCTGCTCCGGACCGACGCCAAGGGTGACCCGGACGAGGTCACCGAGCGGATCGCGGCCGCCCTGGCCGAGCGCCAGGACCGCGCGGGGGCGGCATGATCGCCCTGGTCACCGGCGCCTCCAGCGGGCTCGGGGCGGCCACCGCGCGCCGGCTGGCCGCCGAGCCCGGCGCCCACCTGGTGCTGGTGGCCCGGCGCCGCGAACGGCTGGACGAGCTCGCCGCCGAGCTCGGCGGGGCCACCGTGATCGCCGCCGACCTGCTCGAGGAGGCGACCCCGGCGCTGGTCGCCCGCCGGGTCGCCGACGAGCACGGGCGCCTGGACCTGCTGGTCAACAACGCCGGGGTCGGCGGGCGGGGGAGCTTCGCCGAGGGCGGCTGGGCCGAGGTCCGCCGGGTCATGTCGATCAACTTCGACGCCCAGGTGCGGCTCACCGAGGCCCTGCTGCCGCTGCTGCGCCAATCGGCCCCGAGCGCGGTGGTCAACATCGGCAGCGTCGCCGGCCGGGTGGCCCGGGCTCGGACCGGGGCCTACTCGGCCAGCAAGTTCGCCCTGGCCGGCTGGACCGAGGCCGTGCAGCTGGAGGAGGCCGGCCACGGCGTCCACATCGGCCTGGTCCAGCCCGGGTTCGTGGCCACCGAGGGCTTCCCCCAGCGGGAGCTGCTGGCCCGGCCCTGGACCCGCTGGATGGTCTCCACCGAGGACAAGGTGGCCAAGGCGGTCCTTGACGTCTGGCGCAACCGCCGGCCTGAGGCGTATGTGCCCAAGCCGTACGGGCTCGTCCCGGTGGCCCGGGTCCTGCTCGCCGGCGTGTACCGCCGGGCCGTCGCCGGCGGCGCCTTCACGGCCACCCCCAAGCAGCCCTAGCAACCCTACGCATCGGCCCAGGTCAGCTCCAGCTCGCCGCCGGCGACGGCGGCCAGGCGCTCGGCCTCGGCCTCGGCGGCCCGCCGGGCCGGGGCGGGCAGGGACCCGGTGAACGGCTCGATGGTCACCCGCACCCGCTTGCCCTTGGCCTCCTGGCGCCAGACGCCCTCCATCCGCCCCCCGACCAGCAGCACCGGCGACAGCCAGCCCTGGGGGCGGTAGACGCGGGCCTTGTAGGGGCCGGGCATCAGCCGTTCGGCCTGGAGGGTGGCGGTGATGACGTACTGGTCGAAGGCGGGCAGCAGCCGCACCGTCCGCGAGGTCGTGGCCTCGGCCAGGCCGGGGAGGTCGGCGGCCAGGGCGTAGGCGGCCAGGCCCTCGACCTCGACCCTGGCCACCTCGTCGCCGAGGCGCTCCAGCAGCCTGGCCCCCTTGGCCGGGCTGGGGATGCCCCACCAGCGGGCGAAGTCCTCGCGGGTGACCGGGCCCGAGGCGGCCAGGAACCGGCGGGTCACCTCGTCCATGGCCTCGCCGGGGTCGTTGCCGGTCCTGCCGCCGAGCCAGGTGTCGGGGCGGGTGAAGCGGACCTGCTGGCCCTGGCTGGGGGCGAAGCAGAGCAGGCCGAGGGCGGCGGCCGGCTTGAGCAGGGCGCCCCAGCTCTCGCGGAGCTTGTCGCCCAGCTTCCTTGAGCCGGTCAGCTCGCCGACCCTGTCGGCCAGCTCCTCGCGGGTGAGCAGCCGGCCGTCGAGGGCCTGGGCGACGGCGTCGTTGAGCCGCTCCAGCTCGGCCAGGGTGACCCCGAAGCCGCGCTGCCAGGCCCCGGACTCCCACGGCCGCCGGGTCGAGAGGGCGGCCTGCCACAGGGGGAGCTCGGCCGCCGGGAGCAGGTGCAGGGTGCCGCGCATGGCCCAGGTCTTGACCAGGCTGCGGTCCTCCCAGAGGGCGCGGCCGACAGCGTCGGGGGCCAGGCCCTCGACCCGGGCCGCCAGGGTCAGCTCGGCCGAGGACATGACCTGGGCGTGCAGCCCACAGAGGACGGCCACGACCTCGAGCATGGCCGGAGCCGGGGCCCGCTCCTCCAGGTGGTGGCGGGCCGCCCGCCAGGCGGCCACCTGGTCCCAGCGGAGCGTGGCCGCGGTGGCGGCCGGGGCCGCCATGGCTAGGCCAGGAGCGGCCGGAGGGCGGTCTCGATCTGGCCGGCGGTGACCGGGCCCTCGTGGCGGGCCCGGATCACGCCGTCGCGGTCGACCACCAGCAGCCACGGCTCGGTGGTGAAGCCGTACTCGGTGAGGGCCCGGACCGGCTTGGAGGTGTCGCGGCTCGGGTAGATCTCCACATGGACGAAGCTCGCCTTGTCCCCGACCTTGTCGGCCACCACCATCTGCTCGTCGACCACCGGGCCGCAGATCTGGCTGGTGCACAGCAGCGGCGTGCCGAAGTTGACCACCGTCGGCTTGCCCGCCTTGAGGGCGTCGTCCAGCGAGATCTCGTGGAGCGGGCAGGCCGGCTCGCGGGTGCAGATCCTCTTGCGGCCGGCGGCGGTGGTCGCCACCGGGGTGGCCAGCGGCTTGGCCTTGCTGCCGACGGCCGCCGGGACCTCGGCGGCCACGGGCACGCCGCCCTGGCCGACGGCCCGGTCCCCGTCGGCCTGGATGGTGGCGGCCCCCATCCAGTTGCCGGGCTCGGGGAACTCGACCTGGGCCCCGTAGAAGCCCCGGAGGGGGCTGCGGGGCGAGCGGTCCTTGGTCGTCTCGTAGGCCTCGAGCTCGAACCAGCGGCTGGGGAACGGTCCGGCCGCCCGGCCGGTCTCGTTCTTGGCCACCCAGACCTCGGGCGTGCCCCCGGTGACCAGCCGGTTGTCGGCGGTGGAGAGGCCGAAGGTGTACAGGGCGGTCCCCACCGGGAGCTGGCTCTGGGCCCCGAGCAGCGACAGCTGGGTGGCGTCGGCCCGCAGGGCCTGGAGGGAGCCGGCCGGGGCCGACCCGGCCGGCTCGTCGTCGCCGCCGCAGGCGGCCAGCAGGGCGGCCAGCCCGATGGCGCTCCCGCCGGTGCCGGCCAGCCGCAGGAATTCGCGTCGGGAAGGCACCAGCTAGACGCGCTCGACGGTGGTGCCCGAGGACCCGCCGGCGGTGCCGCCGGTGGTCTGGCCATCCGACCCCGACCCGAACAGCCCGTTCAGCTCCTCCTGGATGCGCTGCAGGCTGGGCTCGTCCGCGATCCGCTTGGCCGACGCGGTGAGCTGCTGGTAGCGCTCCCGGCCGGCCCGGGTGCCGAGCACGTAACCGGCCGCCAGGCCGACGGCGATGCCGAGCTTGCCCTTCATGTATCGATCCCTGCCCTTCGGGTGGTTGGAGGTTTCCCTCTAGCCTACCCGGCGGCGCGACGGTAGCGGTTGACGGCCAGGGGCACGAACACCAGCAGGATGCCGGCGATCCAGGCCAGCGACTGGAGCAGCGGCCGGGTGACCGGCCCGCCCAGGGTCAGGGCCCGCAGGGCGTTGACGGTGATGGTGACCGGGTTGACCCGGGTGAAGGCCTGCAGCCAGCCGGGCATGCTCTCGGTCGGGACGAAGGCCGAGGACGCGAACACCAGCGGGAACACCCAGACGAACCCGGCCGCCTGGGCCGACTCGACGTCGCGCACCGACAGGCCGATGAAGGCCGAGATCCACGAGAAGGCCAGCCCGAAGGCCAGAGCCAGGGCGACCGCACCGACCGCGGACAGGGGCCCGGCGTGGAACCGGAACCCGACCAGGGTGCCCACGAGCAGCATGAGGGCGACCACGAACAGGTTGCGGACGGTGTCGGACAGGGTGCGCCCGGCGAGCACGGCCGAGCGGGCCATGGGCAGGGACCGGAACCGGTCGATCATGCCCCGCGACATGTCCTCGGCCAGGCCGACCCCGGTCTGGGTGGAGCCGAAGATGACCGTCTGGGCGAGGATCCCGGCCATCAGGTAGTCGACGTAGTTGTCCACCCCCGGGACCCGGATGGCGCCGCCGAACACATAGGTGAACAGCAGCACGAACATGACCGGCTGGATGGTCGAGAACAGCAGCAGGGTGGGGACGCGGATGTAGCGGTAGAGGTTGCGCCTGGTCACGGCGGCGGCGTCGGTGAAGGTCCAGCGCAGGGGGCGGCGGGGCGCGGCCGGGCGGGCGACGGTGCTCATGCGCTGCTCCTCGCCGGGCGGCGGCCACGGCCCCGGGGCGCGGTCCCGTTGTCGTCCTGGCCGGCCTCGGCCTCGGCGACGTGGCCGGTCAGGGCCAGGAACACGTCGTCCAGGGTCGGGCGGCGCAGGGCCAGGTCGGAGATCTCCAGCCCGGCCGCGTCCAGGCGCCGGACGACCTCGGCGAGCAGGGAGGCGCCCTCGCGGACCGGGAGGGAGACCTCACCGGCCTCGGCCACCACCTGGGGTGCGCCCGAGCCGAGATCGGCGATGGCCCCGGCCGCCTCGGCGGCCCGGTCGCGGTCGGTGACCCGCAGGGCCAGGAGGTCGCCGCCGACCCGGGACTTGAGCTCGTCGGTGGTGCCCTCGGCGATCACCCGGCCGCCGTCGATGACGGCGATGTGGTCGGCCAGCCGGTCGGCCTCCTCCAGGTACTGGGTGGTCAGCAGCACCGTGGTGCCCTCGGCGACCAGGTCCTCGACGACGCGCCACAGGTCGCTGCGGCTCGCCGGGTCCAGGCCGGTGGTCGGCTCGTCCAGGAAGACGACGGGGGGCCGGTGCACCAGCGCGGCGGCCAGGTCCAGCCGCCGGCGCATGCCGCCGGAGTAGGTCTTGGCCGGCCGGTCCGCGGCCTCGGTCAGGCCGAAGGCCTCGAGGAGCTCGCGTGCCCGCCGGCGCACCTCGCCCCGCGGGAGGTGGGTGAGGCGCCCGATCAGGCGCAGGTTCTCGCGGCCGGTCAGGTTCCCGTCGACCGCCGCGTACTGGCCGGCCAGCCCGATCCGCGCCCGGACCTCGGCGGTCTCGCGCGCCACGTCGAAGCCGAGCACCTCGGCCCGGCCGGCGTCGGGGAGGAGGATCGTGCTGAGGATCCGCACCGCGGTCGTCTTGCCGGCGCCGTTCGGCCCGAGCAGG
>DATABK010000465.1:0-7600 GCA_036259695.1 Actinomycetes bacterium
GCGGCCGTTCGCTGGGCGGCCCGCCGCCGGACCCACACCTGGCTGGGGCTGGTCGCCGTGGCCGCGGTCCTCGTCGGCCTGGGCGGGCTGGTCCTGGTGCTGGGCGGCAACCCCTTCGCGGCCAGGCTCCTCCTGGCCTACGTGCTCAGCGGCGGGATCGCGTTCGCCAGGGCCAGCGGCGCCTGGTAGGTCGGCCCCGGGCCGGGCGGGATCGGCCGGGTATGAAGGCGGGACCCGGGCCAGGGCCCCGGGACCCTTCGCGTCAGCGGACCCGTTCGGTGTCCAGGAGTGGGGAGGTGCAGTTGTCGCGGGGGAACACCCAGAGGTCGACCCGGCTGGGTTGGGGAGTGCTGGTGGTGACCAGGATGGTGGCGTCCCGGCCCTTGTAGGTGCCTTCGATGAAGAAGGCAGGGACGAGGGGCAGGGTGGCCGGGTCGGCGGCGGCGGACGCGGCGGGGAGGCAGGACTGGCGCTGCGGAGTGTCGGCCTGGGGGGCTTGGGCGCTGGAGCGGAATGCGCCCTGGTCCTGGTCGGTCGCCTCGGGGGTGCCGGCGCTGTCGAGGGCGGCCTGGGCGCGGGAGTCGGCGGCCAGGCGCTCGCGGACCGTGTCGGCCGTGACCTCGCCCTGGACGCGGAACACGGGGAGGTTGCCGGCGGCGACCTGGCCCTGGGGGGAGGCGGCTTCCTGGGCCGCGCCGCCGGCGCCGGTGTCAGTGCCGGCGGTGGTGCGGACGCCGGACTGGGTGAGGAAGGGGACCACCAGGGCGGCGAGGAGCAGGGCCGCGGCCGCGCCCCAGGCGACGGGCCGCCGGTACCACGGTGCCGGGCGCAGTACCCGCGGCTCAGGGTCGGCCGCGCCGGACGGCTCGGACTGGGAGGGCTGCCGGGACCGCCCGGCCCCGGGCGGCTGTCGAAGGCCCGGCTGCCCGGATCCCGGCTGCCGCGACCCGGACCGCCGCCATGTCGCGGACCGTTCGGACCGCGACCCGTTCCGCGACCCGGCACGCTGCCGCGACCCGATGCGACCCACGCCAGGCTCAGCCCCGGCGGCCCCGGCCCCCGCCTCCGAGGCGGCCGCGACCTCGGCCTCCACAGCGGCGGCAATGCGGTCGTGGAGGCCGGCTGGGAGGTCCGGCTCCCCGAGGACGTCCAGGCTGCCGCGGGCCCGCCCGACCGACGCGACCAGCTCGGCGCAGGACGGACAGGCCGCCAGGTGCGCCTCGACGTCGAGCCGCTCACGGCGGTCGACGTCGACGGCCTGGTAGGCGGCGAGCTGCTCCTGGTCGGGATGGTCGGGCACTCGGGCTACTCCTGGTGGCGGGAACGGTTGGCGAACACGGTTACTCCTGGCCGGGACGATCGGGCTCTGTAGTCTCGGACGCCGCCGGTCGGCTCTCGGTTCCCGGGCCGGCCACTCGCAGTGGTGCCTCCGGGGAACCGCCGAGCTGCTCGGCGAGCGCCAGGCGGCCGCGGAAGACGCGGCTCTTCACCGTACCGACGGGGACCTCGAGGATCTGGGCGGCGTCGGCGTAGGGGACCCGGTACAGGTCGCAGAGGACGACGGCGACCCGGAACTCCTCGGGGACCTGGGTGAGGGCGGTCTGGACGGCGACGGCCGAGGCGACCGCCTCGCCGAGGTCGCCGCCGGGGGCGGCGGTCAGGCTGGCGTCCTCGGGGTCGAGGGCGGTCAGGCGGGCCCGTCCACGGCGGCGGGCCTGGTCGGTGGCGGCGTTGACGGCGATCCGGTAGAGCCAGGTCGAGAAGGCGGCCGCCCGGCGGAAGCCGGAGGCCTTGCGGAGGGCGGCCAGGAACGCCTCCTGGGTGGCGTCCTCGGCGTCCTCCCGGTTGCCGAGGATCCGCAGGCAGAGGCCGTAGATGCGGCGCTCGTGGCGCGACACCAGCTCGCCGAAGGCCCGGGGGTCGCCTTTCAGGTGGGCGGCGAGCAGCGACTCGTCGCTCGGGCCGTTCACGACTTCAGGACGGCTTCCGCGATCCCGATGCGGTATCCGCCGCCGTCCTGGGGCAGGTCGGTGAACCAGACGAGGTAGTGCCGCTGCGGGCCACCCGAGAGCCTCACGGTCGGCCTGGCGCTCGCGTCGTCCTGCTTGCCGACCTGGGTCCAGCCGCTGCCCTCGCCGAACTGGTCGGGGATGGTGTCGTCGTCGGTGCCGTACACGGTGAAGTCGGCGCCGGCCGCGGTCAGGGTCAGGTTGAGCTGGCGGGCCTCCTCCGGCGAGTCCAGGCTGAGCACGAACCCGACCCCGGGCTTCAGGCCGCCCAGGGCGGCGGTCCTGTACCGGTCGGTCTCCCAGACGGTGGTCAGGTCGCCGTCGACCGCGAGCGGTGCTTCCTCCTGGTGCTCGGTCCGGTCGTCGCCAAGCGGGTCGTAGGAGGACCCGTCGACCCCCCGGATGGGGCTGGTGGCGGCGGCGGTGGTCTGGGTCCGGCGCGTGCTGGCCGGGGGGTCCTCGCCGAACAGGTTGCCGAGGTCGTTCTTGGCCAGGGTGAGGCCGACCGCGACCAGGATGGCGGCCACGGCGACCAGGGCCAGGACCCAGCCGAGGAGGCGGCCCTCGTGGCGGAGGAAGCCGCGGGAGGGGGTGACGTCGGGGCCGGTCGGGGCCGGGGGGACGGGGAGGAACTCGCTGGGGGGGACGCTGTCGGGCCCGGTGGCCGAGCGGGAGAGGGCCGCGGCCATGGCCTGGACGGTCTGGAAGCGGTCGTCGGGGTCGACGGCCATCGCCTGGCGGACGATCGTGTCCAGGTCGCGGGACACGCCGGCCCGCAGGGCCCGGGGCGGGATGGTGGCGGACGGGTCGGCCCCGGGGGCCCGGCCGGTGAGCATCTCGTACAGGCAGGCCCCGAGCCCGTAGACGTCGGCCCGGCCGTCGGCGTCGTCGCCGCTGACCACCTCGGGGGCCAGGTAGCCGTCGACCCCGAGGACCTCCCCGGTGCGGCCGGGGTCGTCCTCGGTGGCCGCCCTGGCGATCGAGAAGTCGGCCACCTTCACGGTGCCGTCGTCGGCGAGCAGGATGTTGCCCGGCTTGAGGCTGCCGTGGCAGACCCCGGCCTGGTGGGCGTAGTCGAGGGCGGCGGCCACCTCCATGGAGAGCCGGGCCGCCCGCGACGGCGGCAGCGGGCCGTGGCGGCCGATGGCCTCGCCGAGGGTCGGCCCGTTGACCAGCTCCATGACGATGTAGGCGACGTCCCCCTGCTCGCCGGTGTCGTACAGGGCGACGATGTTGGGGTGGGTCAGGCGGGCCGCGTTGACCGCCTCCTCGTGGAAGCGGGCCCGGAAGCTCGGGTCGGCGGCCAGCTCGGGGTGCAGCACCTTGACCACGACGTCCCGCCCGAGGACACGGTCGTGCCCGCGCCAGACGCTGGTCATGCCGCCCGATGCGATCTGCTCGCTGAGCTCGTACCGCTCGGCGAGCAGTCGGGGCAGACCGGAGCCGACCTGCGACATGCTCATAAACGAAGATCGGGGCGTTGGACCCCGGGGATCGCGACCCCCGAAGTCTAACAAGAAGATTCCTTTCCGACCGCTCCGGGACGGTCAGCCGGTCGGCCGGACGGCGCCGATGAAGTCACGGCGGCCGATGGAGGCGACGCGCACGCTGGCCCCGGAATAGGGGGCCTCGATCATGGCGCCGCCGCCGATGTACATGCCGACGTGATGGATGGAGCCGGGGTTGCCGGTGTTGTAGGCGAAGAACACCAGGTCGCCGGGGGCGAGGCTGCCCAGGCCGACCCGGGGGCCGGCCGAGAACTGGGCCCGGCTGACCCGCGGCAGCCAGACCCCGGCGCTGCGGTAGGCGGCCATCATCAGGCCGGAGCAGTCGTAGCTGCTCGGCCCGGACGCTCCCCAGACGTACGGCTTGCCCAGCTGGCTCCTGGCGAAGGTGACCGCCCGCCCGGCGGCGCCCGAGGGGGTGCCGGCCCCGCCGAACCGCGCCCAGGAGCCACCGGCGGCCGCCCTCGCCCTTGCCGCCCGCTCGGCGGCCAGGCGGCGGAGCAGGGCCTGGCGGCGGAGGCGTTCCTGGCGGCGCCGCTCCTGCACCACGGCCTTCCTGACCTGCCTGGTCAGACGCTTGAGGTAGCGGCGCTGGGCAGCCAGGCGGGACTCGATCTGGCGGCGCTTGGCGGCCAGCCGGGCGCGCAGGCGCTCCTGGCGCTCGGCCTGGTCGGCCAGCTTGGCGGCGAGCGCCTCGACCTCGCGGCGCAGCCGGTCGACCCGGTCGACGGCGGCCCGGTCCGCCCCGACCACCTGCTCCTGGTACCTGGTGGTGACGAGGGCCTGGTGGACGCTTTCGACAGCCAGCAGCTGGCCCAGGGTCGACGGCGCCCCGCCGGTGTAGATCGTCCAGAGGCGCTTGGCCAGCACGCGCCGGGCCGCGCGCAGGCGTTTGCGGGCGTCAAGGACCTGCCGGCGGGTCCTGGCCTGCTCGACCCGGGTCCGGGCCAGGGCCTCGCGGACCTCGTTGTAGTCCTCGACCAGGATCTCGACCCGGGTGTGCATGCGGTCGACGGCCGCCTGGACGCGTGCCGCCTTGGCCCGCAGGCGGGTGATCTTCCTGGCCGGGGTCTCGCGTGGGGCGGCCGCGGCGGGCTGGTGGTCGACGCCGCCGAGGGCGACGCCGAGGAGCACGACAACGACGAGGAGATGCCGAAGAGGGCGCAGGGGGAAGTCCCTTTCGAGTCGAGGGTCTGCGGCCGGGCGGGGAACCTCTCACGGCCCTCCCCTCTCGGCAAATCTCGGTAGCAATTCCGGTGCGCCTCCGCCCGGAGTCGTCCGGAATTGGCCGGGAATATTTCCTCAGGAAGGGCTAGGCCGTGTCCCCCGAGCCCCCGGCCGTCGCCGCCGGACGATGTCCAGCAGCAGGGTGAGCTCCTGGACCCGGAGGAGGCGGGCCATGCCCAGGTAGGTCGCGGCCCCCGCGGCCACCCCGGCGACCACGGTGACCAGGTCGCGGCCCAGCCCGGGACCGAGCGTGGCCCCGACGGCCCGGTCGACCATGATGACGACCACGAACATGACCAGCCCGGCGGCCAGCATCCGCCCGACCGCGCCCAGGATCCGGGTGCCGCCGAGGCCGCCGATCCTCCGGGACAGCAGCCACAGCAGCAGGGCCGACCCGACGATGTAGTGGAGGGCGTGGCCGAGGGCCAGCCCGGGGATCTTCCAGCGCTCCGGCAGGAGGCTGAACAGCAGCAGGTTGCTGGCCGCGTTGACGCCGACGGCGGCCAGGTTGACCAGGAAGGTCGTGCGGGTGTCCTGGAGGGCGTAGAAGGCCCGCAGGACCAGCTGGAAGGTGGAGAACGGGACCAGCCCGAGCACGAACACCATCAGGACCGGGACCAGCAGCGAGGTGCTGGCCTCGGTGACCACCCCGTGCTCGAGCAGCAGCCGCACGATCGGGCCGGCCAGGGCCAGGTAGCCGAGGGCGGCCGGCAGCAGCACGGCCGCGGTCAGCCGGATGCCCCGCGACAGGGTGGCCCGGAAGGCGTCCCAGTCCCGGGCCACCGCCTGCTCGCTGAGCGGCGGCAGCAGGGCGGTCATGACCGAGACGGCGAACACCCCGTGGGGCAGCTGGAAGAAGATGAACGCGGTCGTGTAGGCGGTGTAGCCGCCCTGGACCCCGTAGGCCAGGATCGGGACCAGCAGGTAGCCGAGCTGGTTGGTGACCACGTAGCCGACGGTGAAGGCCGAGAGGGTGGCCATCTTGCGGATCGCCTGGTCGCGCCAGTTCCAGACGAAGTGGAAGCGGAAGCCGAGCCGACGCAGGAACGGCCACTGGACCAGGGTCATGGCCGCCACCCCGGCGGTGGTGCCGAGGCCGAGCAGCAGCTTCTGGCCTCCTGTGACCTCGCCGACCTGGGGGACCTGCTGGCCGACGAGGAAGTGGAAGGTGAGCCCGACGGCGATCACGACCAGGTTGTTCAGGATCGGGGCGAACATCGGCACCCCGAAGCGGCGGTGGGCGTTGAGCAGGCCGGTCATCACCGCCCCGACCCCGTAGAAGACGATCTGGGGCATGAACATGGCCAGCAGCTGGCCGCCGACCTCGATCGCCTGGGCCCGCTCGGCCGGGCTGCCCGAGTGGACGTACAGCCGGATGATCCAGGGGGCGGCCACCATGGTGACCGCGGCCAGCAGGCCGAGGCCGGCGATGGCGATGGTCATGGTCGCCCGGGCCACGTGCCAGGCCTGCCGCTGGCCGCGGGTGCGGCGGACCTCGACGAACACCGGCACGAAGATGGAGGAGAGGATCCCGCCGAGGACCAGCTCGTAGATGATGTTCGGGGTGGTGTTGGCGACGTTGTAGACGTCGGCCAGGCGGCTCTCGCCGACGCCGAGGGTCGCGACCAGCACCGTGACCCTGAGCAGCCCGGTGATCCTCGACAGCAGGGTCCCGGTGGCCATCACGGCCGTCGACCGGGCCAGGCTGGGCTCTTCGGTCACCTTGCCGGGCTCGGTACCCACCGGGGGACCACCCCGGCGGCCCCCCGGACCCCCCCGGCTCACCCTTCGGTCCCGTTGCGGCGGCGGCGGCCGAACCGCCACCACAGCAGCAGCATCCCGGCCGCTCCGCCGGTCAGGGCCAGGGCGACCCGGTTGACGGCGGTGGAGCTCAGCCGGATCTCGCCGGCGGCGATGACCTGCCGCCGGTCGGGGGTGAGCACCTCGACCTGGATCGGGAAGGTGCCGGTGGCCCGCGTCCCGACCTGGAGCAGCTGGGTCGTCCGGCGCCCGGGCTCGAGCACGAACGGCTCGCTGGCCGCCGGCAGGTCGACCTTGGGCGAGGTCAGGCGCAGGACGACGGTGACCCGCTCCTTGGAGGCGTTGGCCACCGTGATCGGGATCTTCCCCCGCCTGGCCGTGAGGGTGACCGGGGTGGTGCCGACCTCGATGCGCCGGTAGACGCCGGCAACGCCCTGGGTGACCGCCCTGACATAGCCGCGTCCCCTCGCCCGCATGTTGGCCGGCCGCCAGTCGCTCGACTCGGCGACCAGCAGGTCCCGCTCGAAGCTGAAGCTTCCCGCCGCCGGCTGGAAGTCGTTGCCGACGGCGCGGCGGAAGCTGAGCAGCTGGGAACGGGTCTGCTCGACCCGGGTGAGGTAGGCGGCGGGGAGCCCGGCGGCGATGTCGGCCGGGGTCACCGTGGCCAGCCGGCGCTCGCCCTCGACCGGCCCCTGGGGGACGTCGTCGGCCAGGTCGGCGGCCTGCTGGAGCTGCAGCCAGGGAGCCGACCCCAGCCCCTGGACCAGCGACCGGAAGAACGTCCCGGACGGCCGCCAGGTCTGCGGCGGGGCGAGCAGGACGCCCCGCGGGCCGTCCGAGTTGGGCCGCTCGAGCCAGACCACGGCCGTCTCGGCCAGGATGCGCTGGGCCCACTCGACCGGCGCGCTGGCCGACCGGGGGTCGGTGAGCGCCTTCGACAGCTCGGCGTCGCCCACCAGGGCCCGCTGCGGGTCGGGCCCGGTGCCCAGGTCGACGGTGGCGTTCTGGGTGACCGCGGTCGGCGGCGCCGGCAGGTGCCGCGGGTCGAGGACGACCACGTCACTCCGGGTCTGCTCCAGCGTCTGGAGTAGGGCGCCG
>DATABK010000466.1:0-12686 GCA_036259695.1 Actinomycetes bacterium
CTTCTGGTCATTCCCTGGTCATTCTTTCGGCCACGAAGTGGCGCCAGGAGGGCAGCAAGCATGATCCGACAGCGCAAGGACCGCGACGGCCTCCAGGTCCAGGTCTACGCCGGCCGCGACCCCCTCACCGGCCGCAAGCGCTACGGCAGCCGCCAGGTCCCCGGCACCGGCCGGGCCGCCATGAAGCACGCCAAGCAGGTCGAGGCTCAGCTCCTGGCCGAGGTCGGCGCCGGCCGGCACCAGCGGTCGGCGATGACCCTCGGCCAGCTCCTGGACGAGTGGCTCACCTGGCGGGAGAGCAACGGCGCCAGCTCTGCGCCTCCGAAGGGATGGGCCACTTGCCATACCGGCCAAGGTATATACCATTGCTGGTATGGGATGGTGCTTGCTGCTGCTCACCCCCGAGGTCCGCGCCTGGCTGACCGCCCTCGACGACGACGACTTCGGCCGGGTCGCCTTCTACCTCGACCTGCTCCACCAGCGCCAAGGACAACCTGAGGCGCCGCACAGCCGCTGCCTGTCCGGACGGCTTCGCCAACTGGAGATCCCCGGCCACCGGCGCGTGCACCGGCTTACCTACTACGCCGACGGTGACGGCACGATCGTGCTGCTCACGGTCTGGCGGCGATGGCGTGGCACCCACCACGAAATCAAGCGGGCCGCCAGTGCAGTCCGCCGCCGAGGCAGCCCCAACACCAGCAGGACTGAAAGGAGCGGTCATGAATCGCCGTAACCGCTGGGACGAGCTCCGGCGGGACAGGCTGGCCTCCCCGGCGGCCAGCGCCGGCTACGAGCGGGCCCGGCGGGCGTTCGAGCTCGGCGAGCAACTCCGAGCGCTGCGTGAGGCCCAGCATCTCAGCCAGTCCGAGCTGGCCCGGCGCATGGGCAGCACCCAGCCGGCCATCGCCCGCCTGGAAGCCGGCCGCGTCGCCCCAAGCCTGGACACCCTGGACCGGGCGGCCGCCGCCCTCGGCGTCGAGCTGGTGATCACCTTCCAGCAACCACCACGACGCGACCGCCGCCAGCTGTCAGGCTGAGCACCAGCAGGAAGGACACGCAATGCGGTTCAGGAGGCGCGCTGCCAGCGCGAGAAAGGTCACCGCCGCCCTGACGTGCTCGTTTTGCGGCAAGCATCAGCGCCAGGTCAACAAGCTGATCGCCGGCCCCGACGTCTACATCTGCAACGAGTGCGTCGACCTGTGCGTCGAGATCATCGCCAAGGAGCGACCCAATGCCTAGCGAAGAGCCCAGCCGAGATCTGCCCGCGCACGTTGCCATACACACGCACGAACCTCCAGGCTGAACCACGTAGCGCGCTTCTGTCCTCCTCGCCGCTCGGAGGCGAGTAGCGGCCCAGTTTGCGCTGCTGTTGTCCATACCGTTGCCGCCGCAGATCTCCTCGGACTGGACGGCGAACAGCGGATCACCGACGTTGACCAAAGGAGTGGCGGAACTGGTGCGGATGCAGCCGCGAGAGGCCGGCCGCAGCTCCCCGGGCCGCGACCACCTGGTACAGCCCAGAGGGCGTCATGGCGCCAGCCAGGCCAAGCCAGAGGTCCGGCAGATGGGCGAACGGATGGCCGGCGCGCATCCGCAGGTAGCGGTCGAGCGCCAGGGCCGTCTTGCAACCGAAGGGGATCGCTCGGGGCGACGGCCCTTGCCGAGGACGATGACCACCTGGTCGTCGAGGTCGAGGTCGCCGGCGAGCATGATCCGGCCGCCTCCGAGACGCGGATCCCGGTATCCAGCAATAGCCGGAGGATGGCCGCGTCCCGCCGGTCGGCGAAGTCCCGGCCCTCGCAAGCTTTCAGTGCGCTCGCTCTTGTCCTCCGCGCGAAGGGCTCGGCGCATGCTGACGTTCAGCGGCAAGAGGTCCCCAGTGCTCGATGCTTGAGCCACAACGGCAGGCGCTGTGCAATGCACGACGACGCGCTCGGCCACTCGTTGAAGCGCCGTCTCGTGGGGCCTGAGCTGCAGTGATCCGTTGAGCGGTGCCCCTGGCAGGACTCGAACCGGCAGCCTGCTGTTCAGGAGATGGCTCAGCTCAGACGCTGTGCCGGAACGCGAACTTCCTGGTCGCGTGCGAACGTGAAGCGAAAGTCATCAGCTCCTCAACCGCTCGACATTGGTCACGTTATCCAGCAAGAACGCCGTCAGCCGCGACCCGGCATGTCCACCGCACCGTCGATTCAGGGTGGCGCGGTCCGCGGGCCTTCCCTTCTCCAAGCGCTAGGCAGCGACCACACCGACGAGACCAACCGACGATTCCCCGCCGCCTCCGTTGCGGTGGGCTTCTGCGAGCGCCCGCCTTAGGTATCGGCGGCTAGTTCGATGAGCCCGGCGGCCAGTTCGGCGGCCTCGGCGTCGCCGAGGGGGGCGAGGGCCCGCCAGGTGTGGAGGTCGATGGCGGCGCGGGCGGCGGCGTCGACCCGTTCCCGACGGCGTCCGCGGGCGCCGAGGGGCTCGGTGAGGACCTGGCGGGCCTGGTCCAGGTAGCGGAGCAGGCCGCCTTCGAGGATGGCGCGCAGGGCGGGCAGGACCTGGGCGTCGCGCAGGACGTTGCCGGTCATGGGGTCGGTCTCGCGGTACCAGCCATAGAGCTGGCGCAGGCCCAGGCGCAGCCGCGCCCCGGGGTCCTGGACGGCGCGCCAGGCGGCCAGGTCGGGGGTCGGGTGCAGGGCCCGCCAGTGGGCCGAGCAGGCGGTCAGCAGGGCGGTGTCGTTGGGGAAGTGGTTGTAGACGGTCATGCGCTGCACGCCGGCGCGGCGGGCGACCTCGTTGATGTGGGTGGCTGCCGGGCCGACGGTGCGGTGCAGCTCCACGGTGGCCTCGGTGATCCGGCGGCGGGTGTCGGCCAGCCGCTCGGCCCGCTGCTTCAGCTCGTACTTCCGCTTCGCACTCATTTCGTTGGACACGATGATAGTCGAACTTGACGCCGAAGGGTGGAGGTCGCATGCTTCGATGGACGTACTGTCAATCGAAAGGGGTTCGACGATGCCCACCGCGGTCACCCACCTGCTCGGCCCGGACCAGGGCCAGGTCGTGCACCTGCTCGCCCTAGGGGTACGCTTCATGGTCGACGGCGAACGCACCGGCGGCGCATTCAGCCTGGTCGAGCACCCACTCCCACCGCGGGCGCTGGGCGCTCCGCTCCACACCCACCACAACGAGGACGAGTACTCCTACGTGCTGGAAGGCCGCTTCGGCGTCCAGCTCGGCGACGACGTCCTCGAGGCCGGACCCGGCGACCTGCTGCTCAAGCCCCGCGGCGTCGCGCATGCGTTCTGGAACGCCGGCGAGGAGCCGGCCCTGCTGCTGGAGCTGATCTCCCCGGCCGGCTTCGAGAACTACTTCCGTGAAATGGCGCCGCTGCTGGCCGCAGCCGAGCGGGACCAGGCCGCCATCGGTGAGGTGGTCGCCCGCTACCAGCTCGACATCGACTTCACCACCATCCCGACTCTGGCCGAACAACACCACCTGCGCCTGGGATAGCCGAACCAACCGACAGGGCACGCCGTGGCGGGGCGGCTCGTGGCCACGGCGCCGCTGTGAGCGCCGAGCCAGACAACGGCAACCCAGGAGCCATGCCTGGTCGTCCGCGACCGTGAAGCGAACGTTATCGGGTCGTCGGCGCGGCCCCCGGGGGAGACGCGTCGGGAGCGCCCTGCACCAATGGCTAGGTCGCGCTGCTGCACGCCTCGGCGAGCTCATGGGCCGATTCGGACTGCGGCGGTGCGGCCGAAGTCTCGGTCCAGGGCGTCAAGCTCTCTGACCGGAGTTGGCTGCGGTCGATGGCGGTCACGGGCCTGGCGTCGCTCATTCGGCCGGGGGGAGAAGCGCGTTGATCATGAAGTCGGCGAGGAAGCGCGCGAACCGGAGCGGCGACCAGCCGCGCTGGGTGACCAGCAGGTCGTAGAGCTCATCGGAGGTGCAGGTCCAGAGGATGTCGGTCGCCTGGGCCACGCTGACGCCCTCCCGCAGGTAGCCGCGCTCCTTCAGGAAGCGGGCGTGGTGGCGGGCGCGTCGCTCCCGGGTGTCGTGGTGGGCTTTGAGCAGCGCCGCCATGTCGGGGTCGGTGTCGGCGGCGGCGCGGATCAGCCGCTCGATCGGCGACACGACCGAGGAGACCTCGCTGGCGATCGTGGCCCAGTTGCGCATGATCGCCCGTGGGTCGGTCTCGCGTTCCCGCATCTCGTCGGCGCGCTGGTAGGCGGGGACCGGTTCCGGGCCTTCCAGGCCGCGGTCGTAGATGGCGCGGACCAGCCCCGGCTTGCCGCCGAAGGCCTTGTAGATGGTCTCCACCGAGACGCCGGCCTCGGCGGCGACGGCGGCGATTGTGGTGGCGGCATACCCGCCCTCCAGGAACTGCCGCTGGGCGGCATCAAGGATGGCTTGGCGGTTGCGGTGGGCCTGGGCCTGGCGGCCGCTGGAGTCGTAGCGACGCTTGGGCTTGACATTCGTCATTAATTCGTTCCATGCTCCTGTATCAATTACAGGTAAGTGTAGCAGATTAAGGAGGGGCCATCATGGACCGAGGAGGTTCAGGGCCGGCGGTGGTGGTCGAGCGACTGCTGGCGGCGATCAACGCCCACGACCTCGAGGCGATGGTGGCCTGCTTCGCCGACGACTACGTCAACGAGTGGCCGGCCCATCCCCAGCGGAGCTTCCAGGGGCGCGCCCAGGTGCGCCAGAACTGGAGCCAGATCTTCGCCGGCGTGCCGGACCTACGGGCGCGGCTGCCCCGGATGGCCGTAGACGGCGACACGGTATGGACCGAATGGGACATCGCCGGCACCCGGAGTGACGGGGCCGCGTTCCTGATGCGCGGCGTGTCGATCTTCGGCGTCGCCGACGGCCGCCTGGCCTGGGTGCGGTTCTACCTGGAGCCGGTCGAGGAGACCAGCGGCGACGTCAACGCCCACACCAGGCGGGTGGTGGGCAGCAACGTCACCGCCCCGGTCGAGGAGGCGAGGTCATGATCCTGGTCACCGGTGCCACCGGCCACGTCGGCTCGGAGCTGGTGCGGCTGCTCGCCGAGCAGGGCGCGCCTGCTCGCGCCCTGGTCCACTCGCCCGACAAGGCCACCCCGATTCAACGCCTGGGGCTGGAGACCGCCCTGGGCGACTACGAGCAGCCCGACACCCTGGATGTGGCGATGAAGGGCTGCGACCAGCTGTTCCTGCTGTCGCCGCCGACTCCCCGGCAGCCCCAGCAGGAGCGACATGTCATCGAGGCGGCCAGGCGAGCCGGGGTCGGGCACGTGGTCAAGCAGTCGGTGCCGTGGGCGGGCGTGGACGCTCCGCTGGTGTTCAGCCGCTGGCACGGCCAGGTCGAGGAGGACCTGGCCCGATCCGGCTTGGCCTACACCCTGCTGCGGCCCAGCAGCTTCATGCAGAACTTCCTGATGTCGGCCCAGCAGGTGGCCGACCAGGGCGTCCTGTACGGCATGTTCGGTGAGGGCCGGGTCGCCTTCATCGATGCCCGTGACATCGCCGCGGTGGCCGCCGAGTTGCTGACCAACCCTGGGCACCAGGGCGCCAGCTACACGCTGACCGGGCCGGAGGCCCTGTCGGCGGCGGAGGTGGCCGAGCGGCTGGCGGCGGCCACCGGCCGCCAGGTCCGCTCGGTCGATCTCGGCGCTGACGCCTTCCGCCAGGCGTTGGCCGGCGCCGGGATGCCCGGCTGGCTGGTCGACGGCGTGGTTGAGGGCAACACGATGTTGGCGGCCGGCCACGGTGCGACGGTCACCGACGAGGTGGCCAGGCTGACCGGCCGCCCCCCGCGGACCTTCGCCCAGTTTGCCGCCGATCATCGAGTGGCGTTCGGGGGCCAGCCGTCCTAGCCGGTGACGGTGACGGAACCGCTGCTGCGCCTGGCATCAGCATGAGCCGACCCTGGGGTGGGCTGAGCTGGCGTCGGTGCGGCTGGGCTGTGCTACGCCTGGGACGAGGCTGCGACCCTCGCCCGAGGCCTCTCTAGCTGCTTGACCTGCGGCGATGGATGTTGGTGCCCTGGTGGAACGGACTTCCGGTACGTGGATCGTCAGGACCAGTGCCGGGTGGGGTCGTCCTGCGCCCCGATCCGGGTCATTACCGACCTCCGGAGCCTGACGAGCTAGCGCCCGGGGCGACGCCGATGAGCCTGCCAGCCCTCGCCCGGTGGGGATCCCGTCAGCGCCGCTGGCCCGGTCTCAACCGCCGCGGCAGCCGGCTCGGGGTGAGAAGAGCCTGAGGCGGTGGCCCAGATGCCACGGACATGCCCGATGTGTCGGCGAATCACCTCTTCTGTACGGGCCCTATCACGCTGGACCATGGCGTCGAGCAGCTCGGAGTGCTCGGCGGCGGAGTCGGTGAGGCGTCCCTCCTCGACCAGCTTGCGGAGGCCGTACAGCCGGGTGTGAGCCCGGAGATCGCGCACCACTTCTACTAGGCGGGGGTTGCCGGCGAGGGCCAGCAGCCCGAGATGGAACCGGTGATCGGCTTCCACGTAGCCGATCAGGTCGCCAGTCTCGGCGCTGTCGCGGATGGCTTCGGCTAGGGGACGAAGGGCATCGATGTCCTCGTGAGCGGCGGTAAGGGCCAGGTGTGCCACCACGGGAACCTCGATGAGTGCGCGCAGCTGAGTGATGTCGTCGAGGTCCTTGTCGGTGAGCTCGGTGACGCGGAAGCCCTTGTTGCGGACCGGCTCTACCAACCCTTCCTTGGCCAGGTCGAGCATTGCCTCGCGCACTGGGGTGGCCGAGACCTCGAACTGGGCAGCGAGGGTGGGGACCGAGTACACCACTCCCTGCTGCATCTGCCCGGAGATGACCGCGGCGCGCAGTACGTCGGCGATCTTCTCGCGCAGGCTCTGCCGGTCGCTCAGGGCGGGCACGGCAAGCGGCCTTTGAGTCATGTCGTGGTCCATCGCCCGTCGTGGGGGGCGAAGGTGATCGTGCGGACGGAGGTGTAGAAGTCGACCCCCGTGGGCGGCACATTGATCCTCATCAGGCCGGTGTCCACGCCGGCAGCAGCAGCCTGTAGCGCGTCCAGGTCGCGGCCGTGCACCGAGGTGACAAGGCGTAGAGCGACCACCAGGCGCGTTGCGCCTCCCGGGCACGGCCGGTTTCGGCGACCGCCTGGCGCTCTATCTCGGGCGCCTCGGCCACGAGGTCGTCTGGGGCCTGTGGGGACCATGACTGCACGGGTTGGCTGCTCACAACAGGAATCCAGTCGGAAAGGGGTCGCTGGGATCGAGATAGTACTGGGCGGTGCCGGTCACCCAGGCGCGGCCGGTGATGGTCGGGACCACGGCGGGCAAGCCGCCGACGCTGGTCTCCTCGACCAGCCGGCCGACGAAGCGGGTCCCGATGAACGACTCGTTGACGAAGTCGGTGCCGAGCGGCAGCTCGCCGCGGGCGTGCAGCTGGGCCATGCGGGCCGAGGTGCCGGTGCCGCAGGGGGAGCGGTCGAACCAGCCGGGGTAGATGGCCATGGCGTGGCGGGAGTGCCGGGCGTCGGAGCCGGGCGCGAGGAACTGCACGTGGTGGCAGCCGTGGATCTCGGGGTTGGCCGGGTGGACGGGCTCCTGGTGCCGGTTGATCGCCGCCATCAGGCGCAGGCCGGCGTCCAGGATCTGCTGGCCCGCGGCCCGGTCGAAGGGCAGGTCGACCTGGTCGATCCCGAGGATGGCATAGAAGTTGCCGCCGAAGGCGATGTCGTACCCGACCGTCCCGATGCCGGGCACCTCCACCTTGCGGTCCAGGCCGAGGGTGAACGAGGGGACGTTGCGGATGGTCACGGCCCGCGCGGCGCCGTCGCGGACCTGCACGTCGGCCGCGACCAGGCCGGCCGGGGTGTCCAGCCGGATCCGCGTCAGCGGCTCGGCGACCTCCACCATGCCGGTCTCGACCAGTACGGTGGCGACCCCGATGGTGCCGTGCCCGCACATCGGCAGGCAGCCGGACACCTCGATGAACAGGACCCCCCAGTCGGCATCCGCACGGGTGGGCGGCTGGAGGATGGCGCCGCTCATGGCGCCGTGCCCGCGCGGCTCGTACATCAGCAGGGTGCGGACCGCGTCCATCCGCTCCATGAAGTGGCGGCGACGCTCCATCATGGTGGCCCCGGGGATGGTGCCGACGCCGCCAACGACCACGCGCGTCGGCATGCCCTCGGTATGAGAGTCGACGGCGTGGAAGACCCGCCTGGCGCGCATGTCAGGAGCAGCCTTCGGCGATCGCCTTCTCGGTGGCCTCCCGCACGGCCGTCTCCTGAGCCGGGGTGAGCGGCTGGCGGGGCGGCCGCGACGGGCCGCCGTAGCGGCCCACGATGTCCATGGACAGCTTGATCGCCTGGACGAACTCGACCTTGGAGTCCCAGCGCAGCAGCGGGTGCAGCCGGCGGTACAGGGGCAGGGCCCGCTCCAGGTCGCCGGCCAGGCTGGCCTCGTACAGCTCGATGCAGGAGGTGGGGAAGGCGTTGGTGTAGCCCGAGACCCAGCCGACGGCGCCGGCCAGGGCGACCTCCAGGGTGACGTCGTCGGACCCGATCAAGAGGTCCAGCCCCTGGGCCAGCTCGGCGATCTGGTAGGCCCGGCGCGGGTCGCCGGTGAACTCCTTCACCCCGACGATCAGGCCCTCCCCGTAGAGCCGGGACAGCAGCTCGGGGGTGAGGTCGACCTTGGTGTCGATCGGGTTGTTGTAGGCGACGATCGGCAGCCCGGCCTTGGCCGCCTCGGCGTAGTGCTGCAGTACGGCCCGCTCGTCGGCCCGGTAGGCGTTGGGCGGCAGCAGCATAACGGCCTGGGCGCCGGCCTCGGCCGCCTGCTCGGCCCACCGCCGCGCCTCGAGCGCACCGTACGCCGCGATACCGGGCATTACCGAGAAGCCCTCGGGTGCGGCCTCCACCGCGGTGCGGACCACCGCCGCCCGCTCCTCGGGGGCAAGGACCTGGTACTCGCCAAGCGAGCCGTTCGGCGTCACCCCGTGGCAGCCGGCCTGGGCGAGCCAGCGGATATGGTCCGCGTACCGGTCGAGGGCGACGCTGAGGTCGTCGGCGAACGGGAGCGCGGTGGCGACGAGGACTCCGTGCCACGGCTTCATCAGACTATCTCCTTCGTTGTGCTGTGTGACGTACGACTGTAGCGCTGCAGCACCCGCAGTAGGGTGGCGACGCCGAACCCGGTCGCGCCGTCGCTTCCACCGCGGTGCCGCCAGGCCGGTCCGGCGATGTCCAGGTGGGCCCAGGGGATCTCCTCCGGCACGAACTCGCCGAGAAACAGCGCCGCCGTCAGCGCCCGCCCGAACCGCTCGCCGGGGAAGTTCTTGACGTCGGCGACGTCCGAGCGCACGGCTGCCCGATAGCGCTGGGCATAGGGTAGCCGCCACAGGGGCTCGCCGGCCTCCGCGGCGGCGGCCAACACGATCCCGGCCGTCTGGTCGTCCCGGGCGATCAGGCCGGCGATCTCCTCGCCGAGGGCGACGATGCAGGACTCGGTGAGGGTGGCGATGTCCAGGATCGCATCGGGGCGATGGGAGACGGCCAGGGCGAGAGCGTCGGCGAGGATGACCCTGCCCTCGAAGTCGGAGTTGAGGATCTCCACCGTCCGGCCGCCGTGGGTGCGGACCACGTCGCCGATGCGCACCGCATCGGGTCCCGGCATATTCTCCACCAGCGGCAGAAAGGCGTCGACGCGCACTTGCAAGCCGAGGCGACCGGCGACCGACATGACCGCCAGTACCGCGGCCGCGCCCGCCTTGTCATGCTTCATCGTCATCAGCGCCTCCGGGCTCTTCAGCGACAGCCCGCCCGAGTCGAACACCACCCCCTTGCCGACCAGGGCCACGCTGGGCACGTCGCCGCCCGGGTCGTAGCCGAGCTGGACCAGGCACGGCGGCTCCGAGGAGCCCCGGCCGATGGCCAGGATCCCGCCGAAGCCCCCGGCCTCCAGGTCGTGGACCCCAAGGCGCGCGTGCGTCAGCCCCTCCCGCTCGGCGATCTCCTCGGCCAGCTCGGCGAACCGCCGCGGTGGCAGGCACCCCGCCGGCTCGTTGACCAGGTCCCGCGCCAGCTCCACGGCCTCGCTGGCGAGCGCGGCCTCGGTCAGGGCCGCGTCCAGCTCCGCCTCGCCGGCGACGCCCAGCAGCCTGATCCGCCGCAGGGACCTGGCCCGCCGCGCCGTGGCGTGGCCGGCGTAGCGGTAGGCGCCATGGGCGATCGACTCGACCACCAGCCGGGCCAGGCCGGCCTGGTCCGTTCCGGGCACGACCAGACCGGCCAGGTCGACCGCCACCTCGATCGCCTCGGCGACGGTGGCACCGGCGGCGCGCATCGTGGTGGCCAGCGATTCCAGATCTAGCCGGGCGCGGTCGCCCAGGCCGGCCAGGACCTCGACGCCCGACCCGGCGGGCAGCACCAGGGTCGTACCGGGCGTCCCGTCGAAGCCGGCGCAGTCCAGCAGCCCGTCGCCGAACGACGACCGCCAGCGTCCCAGCTCGCCATGGGCGGCGCCACGGACCACCAGCTGGAGGTCGTCGCCGGACCCGCCGTAGACGACCTCGATCGGTGGCGTCACCGACGCCGGCCACCAGCCGCGCTGAGCGCCACCGCGGACAGGATGATCACTCCGGTGGCGAGGTCCTTGTAGAACGGGTTGGCGTTGACGATGTTGAAGCCGTTGTTGATGAGGGCAAGCAGGTAGACGCCGGCCAGCGAGCGCCAGATGGCGCCGACGCCGCCGTAGATGCTGGTGCCGCCGAGGATGACCGCCGCGATCGCCTGGAGCTCGAGCCCCTGGCCGGCCAGCGGCTGCCCGCTGCTGATCCGCGACACGGCGATCGCGGCCGCGACCCCGGCGGCCAGGCCGCTGACGGCGAAGGTGCCGACCTTGACGAGGTTGACCCGCACGCCCGACAGTTCCGCCGCCTCCTGGTTGCCGCCCACGGCGAACACGTAGCGCCCGAACACCATGCGGTTGAGCATGAACATGCCGAGCAGGGTGAAGGCGAGCAGCACGAAGACGGCGTAGTAGATCCCGCCGACGCGTCCCTGGCCCAGCCTCGAGAAGCTCGGGTCCGGCACGGCGATCAGGAACCCGCCGGTGATGAGCACGGCCAGGCCCCGGTAGACGAGGCTGGAGGCGAGGGTGGCCAGGAACGAGTGGATCCGCAGCAGGGTGTTGAGCGCCCCGTTGACCGCGCCAAGCACCAGCCCCACGAACGGCGCGGTGGCGAGGCCGAGGACCGGGTCGACGTGCAGCGCCACCCAGGCGGCGATGACGTTGGCGACCGCGAACATCGCGCCCGCTGACAGGTCGAAACCGCCGCCGATGATGACGAAGGTCATGGCGATGGCCATGATCGCCAGCGGGGCGTTCTGGTTGACGATGTTCATCAGGTTGGTCACGGTCAGGAAGGACTCCGTGCCCACGGACAGGGTGAGGAACAGCGCGGCGAACAGGATCAGCACCGCGTACTTGCGGATGAACTCGAGCCACCGGTGCCGCTGCGAGACCTGGCCGAGGTGACGGTCGGGGGGTGCCGGCGCGACCTCGCCGAGGTCCTTGTCGGCATCCTTGCCCCCGCGACGGAGCACCACACGCTTGATCGATGCCATTGCCTACCTCGACTCGCCGGGGTCGCTCGGCGGGGTGGCGCCCGCGACCTGGAACAACTGGAAGAGCACCCCGTCGACCGTCGTCGCTGCCGGGTCGACCTCATCGACGACCTGTCCGTCGCGGACCAGGTAGACGCGGTGGCTGAGCTCCAGCACCTCCTCGAGCTCGGAGGAGATCAGCAGGACGGCCGCGCCGGAACGGGCGAGGTCGCCGATCAGCTCGTAGATGCGTTGCTTGTTGCCGATGTCGACCCCACGGGTCGGCTCATCGAGGACGACCACCTTGGGCTGGCCGAGCATCCACTTGGCGAACAGCACCTTCTGCTGGTTGCCGCCGGAGAAGACGCCGACCTCGTGGTCAAGCCGCGGCGGCTGCACGTTCAGCTGCTCGACCAGACCGGCGGCGGCCTTGCGCTCGCGCCGGCGCGAGAGGACCCCGGCGCGAGCGAACCGGTGCAGGTGCGGCAGGGTGATGTTCTCCTCGACCGACCGCTCCAGCACCAGCCCCTGCGCCCGCCGGTCCTCGGGGATCAGGGCGACGTCCTCGCGGACCGAGCGGCGCGGCGAGGTCCGGGTCAGCGACCGGTCGCCGATCGCCAGCTCACCGCCATCGAGCGGGTCGGCGCCGAACACCACCCGAGCGATCTCGGACCGTCCGCTGCCGACCAGCCCCGCCAGCCCGACAATCTCGCCAGGCCGCACCTGGAGGGTGACGCCGCGGACAGCGCTCCCGCTGTGGACGTCGGTCAAGCGCAGCAGCGGCTGCACACTCAGCGCCGGACGGGGCGGCCGTTCCGGGAAGGTCGTGGCCAGCGTCCTGCCGAGCATCGCCTCCACGAGCGTGCCCTTGGTCTCCGCCGCCGTGGGCCCGGTACGGACCACGTGGCCGTCGCGCATCACCGTCACGCGGTCGCAGTGCTCCAGCACGGCCTCGAGGAAGTGCGTCACGTAGATCACCGTGCGGCCCTCGTCACGCAGCCAGGCGATGAGCCGGTGCAGCTTGGCCGCCTCGTCGGCGGTCAGCGCCGAGGTCGGCTCGTCCATCACGATCACCCGGGCATCCCTGGCCAGTGCCCGCATGATCTCCACCTT
>DATABK010000467.1:0-1660 GCA_036259695.1 Actinomycetes bacterium
TCGGCCTTCCGGCGCCGGCTGGCCGAGGCCCGGGCTCTGGTCCGCCTGGCCGCCCGCCGCCAGCCCGACCCGCCGCTGCGGCCGGAGGTCCTGGACTTCTGGCGGGCGGTGCGGTCCCTGCCCAGCCGCCAGCGTCAGGCCGTTGCCCTGTTCTACCTGGAGGACTGGCCGGTTGCCGAGATCGCCCGGTTCCTCGGCTGCACCGAGACCACCGTCCGTGGCCACCTCCACCGGGGACGAGCCACCCTGGCCAGGCGCCTGGGCGAAGCCTGGGAGGAGGAGCCATGAGCGTCGACACCCGCGGCCGCCGCGCCGCCCAGGAGCTGATCAGGACGGCCGAGCAGCGCGGCCCCGTGCCCGCTCTGGACCGGCTGCGCCGCCGCCACCGCCACCGCACCCTCGGACGGGCCGGTCTGGCCGTCGCCGCCGTGGTCGTGGTCGGCGCCCTGGTTGCCCAGGCCCTGCCCGCCCTGGAGCGAGGCGCCCCCGGTCCGGTACCACCGGCCGGTGCCCCGGCGTCGACCCGGTCTTGGCCAGGCGTCCCAGGGCTTGATCGCCATGTCCGCGACGCCGTCGCCACCGGCAAGGCCCAACTGGCCGAGGTGACCGCTGGCCCGAGCGGCGTGTGGGTGCTTAACCGGCGCTCTGGCGGGCCGGATGATCTCGTCCGGGTCGACCCCGCGACCGACGCGGTGCTGGCCCGGCTTCAGGTTGGTGGGGTGGTTTCCCACCTGGCCGTCGGTGAGGACGGCGGGGTCTGGCTGTACCGCACCGGGATGACCCTCGACCGGCCCGAGCTGGTACGAGTAGATCCCTCGACCAACCGGGTCGCCGACACCATCGCGTTGCCGCCGGGGCCACCGGGGATCCCGACCGGCGCCACCGCCTTGCTGGTCGCCGGTGGGTCGGTCTGGCTGGCCGACCAGCACAACCGGCTGTTCCAGGTCGACCCGGCGTCGCGGCGGGTCCGCGAGGTCACCGACGGCTGCCACTCTCTGGCCATCGAACACCTGACTTTCGGCGGCGGCTGGGTCTGGGGGACCCGCGGCCTGTTGCTCTACCGGATCGACCCGAGAACCGGGACGGTCACCATGACCGTCAACAACCCCGACCTGCACAATGCGATGCCCACCGTCGGGCTCGCCGCAGGGGCCGGCCAGCTGTGGTTGTACGGTCACGGCGGGGCCGGGGAGCAGCTGCACAAGCTTGACCCGGCTGACGGGCGGCTCCTGGCCATGCGGCAGCTCAGCTCACGGACCAACCAAACTGGAGTTCTGGCGGCCGGGGACCGGGTGGTCGCGGTCCGGAGTGGGCGCCGGCTGTTGCTCTCCGACCCAGGCGGCACCTTGCGGGCGACCGTGCCCGTCCCCGAGGCGCGGGGTGGCCTGGCCGTCGGGCCAGACGCGGTCTGGGTCGCCGATCCCGCCCGCGGGCGGCTGCTCCGGGTCGACCCCGGGTTCTAATCCCTTGCCCCGAACTTCGCTACCGGATCGATCTCGCCGGCTGGGTTGGGCCTCTTCGGCGGATAGCAGCTCGTCGAAACCATCGATGCGCGGGCGGTTCACTACGCCGCTCAGACCCTTTCGTCCCCACACACCGCGCAGGTGAGAGATGCTGGCGAGGGTTGGGCAGTGGGGCGAAGTGAGGTTGCGCGTGGCGC
>DATABK010000468.1:0-7404 GCA_036259695.1 Actinomycetes bacterium
GCCTCGACCACGGCCTGCCTGGCCGAGGCCCTCGGGACCACCATCCCGGGCGTGGCCGGCACCCCGGCTCCGGACAGCCGGCTGCTGGAGCAGGCCCACCAGAGCGGCCGGCTGGCCGTCGAGCTGGTCGCGGCCGACCGGCGGCCCAGCACCTTCCTCGACGCCGGGTCGTTCCGGAACGCCATCGTGACCCTGGCCGCCATCGGCGGGTCGACCAACGGGGTCGTGCACCTGCTCGCCCTGGCCGGCCGGCTCGGGGTCGAGCTGTCCCTCGAGGACTTCGACAGCATCGGCTCCGGGGTGCCGCTGCTGGTCGCCCTGCAGCCGGCCGGGCGGCACCTGATGGAGGACTTCCACCGGGCCGGTGGCCTGCTGGCCGTGCTCCGCGAGGTCGCCGACCTGCTCGACCCCGAGGCGGGCACGGTCACCGGAAGGCCCCTGGTCGAGCACCTGGACGCGGCCGAGCTGGTCGACCCCGAGGTCATCCGGCCACGGTCCCGGCCTCTCCAGGAGGCGGCCGGCATCGCCGTCCTGCGCGGCAACCTCTGCCCCGACGGGGCGGTCATCAAGCCGGCCGCCGCCTCGCCGGAGCTGCTGTCGCACAGGGGCCGGGCGGTCGTCTTCGACAGCGTCGAGGACCTCCACGCCCGCCTCGACGACCCGGCCCTCGAGGTCGACGAGACCTCGGTGCTGGTCCTGCGAGGCTGCGGCCCCAAGGGCTACCCGGGCATGCCCGAGGTCGGCAACATGCCCCTGCCGGCGCGCCTGCTGGAGCGGGGCGTCCGCGACATGGTCCGGATCTCAGACGGCCGCATGAGCGGCACCGCCTACGGCACGGTCGTCCTCCACGTCGCCCCCGAGGCGGCCGCCGGCGGCCCCCTGGCCCTGGTCCGCAGCGGCGACCCGATCGTCCTCGACGTCGGCGCCCGGGCCCTGCACCTGGACGTCCCGGCCGACGAGCTGGCCCGCCGGACCCCGCCGGCCGCGGCCACCGGCGCCTATGCCGCCCCGCCGAGCGGCTGGCAGCGCCTCTACATCGACCACGTCCTCCAGGCCGACCGCGGCGCCGACCTCGACTTCCTGGTCGGCCGCCGTGGCTCCGAGGTCGTGCGCGAGTCCCACTGACCGGGGCCGGTTTGGACGCCAGGGTCGCCGGGGACCCCGAGCAGAGCAGGCCATGGAGGGAGGAGCAGGGATGGCAGCCGACGACCGGTCGCGCAACGCGGCCCGCAACAAGACCCGGAACACCGCCCAGAAGGTCAAGGGCCAGCTCAAGGAGGCGGCCGGGGCCGTCACCGGGGACGAGCGGCTCGAGGCCGAGGGCCGGGCCGACAAGACCAAGGCCAACCTCAAGCAGGCCGGCGAGAAGGTCAAGGACGCCTTCCGGGGCCGCTAGGGCCGGGGCGGGGTCTGGTCGACGTCGACCTCGACCCGCTCCTTACGCAGCTCCCCGGTCACCGTGCGCTGCTCGGTGACCAGCCGCTTGACCAGGCGGACCCGCTCCACCGGGACCGCCCGCAGCTGGACGAGCGGCTCCTCGCGGTGCAGCACCAGCTCGAGCTGGGTGGCGCCGTCCTGGCCGGGGCCGGCCCAGTCGTCCGCGCCCCCGTCGACGAGCTGGCCGGGCCCCAGCTCCTCCAGCCGGACCTTCTCCCGGCGGACCGGGATCGTCCGGGTGACATACTCGGTGACCACGTACTTGCGCAGCCGCAGCCGGCGCAGCCGGGTCCGCAGGCCGACCCGCAGCTCCTCCTCGGACCGGGTCACGACCAGGCCGGCCTCGCCCAGCCCGGCCGGCGGCTCGGGCCGGCGGGGGGTGTGGACAACCGGCGCCATCGCCTCCGGCGCTGGGCTACCCTCCCTGTCCGGGGGCCCCGGAACCGGCGGGCGGGGTTCCGGGGTGGCCTCGGTCACCGGGGCCCGGGGGCGCTCGGGCACCGCCCCGTAGAGGTCGTGCAGGCCGTAGTGGCCGGCGAGGGCCAGCTCGTCGTCGGCGGTCAGCTCGTTGCCGGAGGCGGCCTCGGGGGCCTCGCGGATCTGGGCCTTGGTGTAGGGCAGGCGGATCTCGCCGTCGGCCTCGACCGCGTTGGCCAGGGGCACGAAGCTGCGCCGGTCCCCCAGCCAGCCGGTGTGGACCAGGGCCCAGGTGGGCAGGCCGCTCACCTGGTCGAGGTAGAAGGTCTGGATCGTGCCGACAGTGGCCGAGTCGCGGTCGACCACGACCAGGTCACGCCAGCGTTCACGGGTCTCCGGGTCCAGGGCGGGCATCGGTCATCCTCTCGGCCAGGGGCAGGGTCGGCTCCCGGGAAGGAGTGCACACCGAAACCGGCCCGGTAACCGCCGGGTCAGGCGCGAGCCAGACCCTCACCAGCCCTGCCCGGGGTCGAAGGCCCCGGCCGGGTCGGGGGCGTCGTCGCGGCGGACGGTGGCCTCGATGAGGCCGTAGGGCCGGTCGTCGGCGTGGAAGACCTCGTTGTCGTTGTCGAGGCCGAAGCGGGCCAGGTCGTAGGCGAAGTGGTGCTTGTTGGGGGCCGAGAAGCGGATCTCGGCGATCTCCGGCTGGCCGGCCAGCACCGCCGACCCCATCTCGTACAGGGTGTGCTGGAGGGCCAGGCTGTGGTGCCCGGCGAAGGTCTCGGTCAGGGCGGCCAGCACGGTGCCGGAGGAGCGGCCCCAGTCGACCGCCTCGCTGGTGTGGAGCCACTGGGCGACCAGTGAGGTGGCCATGATCCGGTCGGTGGTCGGCTCCAGCGTGGTGTACCGGTCCCGGAGGTACCCCCAGAACTCCGAATCGGTGGTCTTGAGCAGCACCAGGCCCTCGACCCCGGAGACGACCCGGGTGGCGTGGCCGTCGTAGGTGACGGTGGCCGTGCGGACGTGGCCCCCGTCGCGGGTGAAGGCGTGCGGGTGCTGCCCCAGCCGCGACCACGGGTACATCTCCAGCCGCACCCGGGCCCAGGTGACCGGCTCGATGGTGTCGACGAAGTGCCGGGCCAGCCGGATCCCGAACGACTCCGGCTGGGCGACGACGTCGTCCTCGCTGGCCAGGGCGTAGACGGTGTTCTTCTGGGTGTCGGTCGGCAGGACGGCCGAGTTGTCGCCGGCCAGGTGGGCCGCCTCCTGGCCGCCCGAGAGGGCCACGCTGACGTTGTAGTCGACCAGCTCGTGGGGGTCGCGGTCGCGGAACACCCGGACGACCCGGTTCTCCGCCTTGCCGTACTGGTTGTGGCCGAGCACCGCCGCCATCGGTCGCCTCCCTGGTCACCTCGGTCAGTTCGGGGACAGCAGCGACCGCACCAGGTCGCCGTCGTCCTCCAGCACCTGGCGGGCCTGGCCGTCGGGCAGGCTGTCGAGCCACCGCCGGGCCAGGGCGGCCAGGCCGCTCCGGCTGAGCTCGCCATGCAGCCGGACCCGGGCCAGGCCGCCGTCGGGGAATACGTCCAGCCGGACGGCGGCGACCTCGGGGGCGCCGTCGAGCCGGAACAGGTGTCGGGTGTCGGGCTGGAGCCGGGTCCGTGGCAGCAGCTCGGCCCAGCCGCCCCTGCCGTCGCGGCCCCGCAGGCTGGCCCAGCCGGGGGCGTTGCCGACGAAGTGGCTGGTGTCGAGTTCGGCCAGCCGGACCACGCCCGGCCCGGCCAGCCCGAGCTCGACCCAGTCGTTGCCGTCGTCGCGCCGCCGGGCCGTCTCCCAGCCCTCCCCCATGACCCGGGCCTCGCCGGGGGAGATGAGGTTGGCCGGCGAGCTGTAGAACATGTTGCTGCAGCCGGTGACCACGCCCCCGTTGGCCAGGGCGGCCAGGTCGACCGTGCCGGTGGCGAGCAGCCGGGGGTCGGGGACGGCCTCGCCGTGGACCCGCAGCCGGGCCACCCCGCCGTCGGGGTAGATGGACAGCCGCACGTGCGTGCAGCGCTGGGGCGCCGTCACCGGGAACGGGTTGCGGGCGTCGCCCTCGACCGGGGAGCGGGGCACCAGCTCGGCCCAGTCGGCCGCCCCCAGCTCCTCGGGGGACGGGTAGCCCTCGACCCCGGCCCCCTCGACCGACACCTCGGGCGGGTAGTTGCCGGTGAAGAAGGCGGTGTCGACGACCACGCCCCTGACCACCCCGGCCACGCCCAGGCGGACGATGGCGTGGTCGTTTCCGGGCTGGCGCCGCCGCCGGGTCTCCCAGCCGTCGTAGATCTGGCCCTTGGGCCCGAAGGTCGCCGGCGAGAACACCGGCGCCTCCGGCTTGATCAGGTTCTCCCGCTCGGCGAAGAGCTCGTCGTTGGCGTGGACGACGCTCGCGCCCATGCGCCGCGAGGCCAGGTCGGGCAGCCGGGTGAAGTCGCCGTCGGCCATGGTCAGCCTCCTCCCTGGCGGCCGGAGAGCTGCTCGACCAGGCGGAGCAGGGCCGAGTGGTCGAGGGCCCCGTGGCCCTGGGCGTCGAGGCTGGCCAGGAGCTGGGCGACGGCGGCGCCGAGGGGGATGACCACGCCGGCCTCGCGGGCCGCCGAGGTGACGATGCCCATGTCCTTGTGGTGGAGGGCGACCCGGAACCCGGGGGTGAAGTCGCGGCCCAGCATGGCCGGGGCCTTGCGGTCGAGGACGGCGCTGCCGGCCAGGCCGCCGGCCAGCACCTCGACCGCCGCCCCGGTGTCGACGCCGGCCGCCTCGAGGAAGACCAGGGCCTCGGCCACCAGCTCGAGGGTGCCGGCGACGATCAGCTGGTTGGCCGCCTTGACGGTCTGGCCGGCCCCGGCCGGGCCGACGTGGACGACCGTGCCGCCGAGCGCCTCCAGGACCGGGCGGGCGCCGGCCACGTCGGCCGCCTCGCCCCCGACCATGATGGACAGCGTCCCTTCGACCGCCCCCTGCTGGCCGCCGCTGACCGGGGCGTCGAGGACGCGCAGGCCCCGCTCCCGGCCGGCCGCGGCCAGCCGCCGGGCCACGTCGGGGCGGATGGTGCTCATGTCGATGTGCAGGGTTCCGGTCCGGGCGGTGGCGTAGATCCCGTCGGAGCCGAGGGCGACCGCCTCGACGTCGGGCGAGTCGGGGACCATGGTCACGACCACGTCGGCGTCCCGGACGGCCTCGGCCAGGCTGCCGGCCCCGCGGCCGCCCTGGGCCTCGAGCCGCCGGACCGGCTCGGGGGAGCGGTTGTGGCCGACGACGTCGAAGCCGGCCCGGACCAGGTTGGCGGCCATGGGGGCGCCCATGATGCCGAGGCCGACGAAGGCGACGGTGGTGGTCATCGGGCCGCTCCCCTGATGTCGAGCCAGCCGAAGCTGTCGGCGCTGGCCCTGCTCGGCTGGTACTCGAGGCCGACCCAGCCGCCGTAGCCGGCGGCGGCCAGCTGGCCCAGGTGGCGATGGACGTCGAGGGTGCCGGTGCCGGGCTCGTGGCGGCCGGGGGCGTCGGCCACCTGGACGTGGGCGACCCGGTCGCCGTAGGTGGCGATCGCCCGGTCGAGGTCGTCGCCGTTGGTGGCCAGGTGGTAGAGGTCGCACAGCAGCCCCAGGTTGGCCACGCCGGTCTGGGCGGCGACCCGGTCGAGCACGGCCACGGCGTCGGCCGCGGTCCGCAGCGGGTAGCGGGGCGCCCCGCTGACCGGCTCGACCAGCACGGTGCCGCCGACCCGGGCGGCGGCCCGCCCGGCCATGGCCAGGTGCTCGATGGCCAGCTCGTCCTGGGCGGCCGGGTCGGCGCCCTCGACCCGGTTGCCGTAGAGGGCGTTGAAGGCCCGGCAGCCGAGGCGCTCCCCGATCCCGACGGTGGCCTCCAGGTTGTCCCGGAACTCGGCCGCCCGGCCCGGCCAGGACACCAGCCCGCGGTCGCCGACGGCCAGGTCCCCGGCGAAGAAGTTCAGCCCGACCAGCCGCACCCCGGCGTCGGTGACCGACCGGACCAGGGCCTCGACCTCGGCGTCGGACGGCACCGCCCTGGGGAACGGCCACCACAGCTCGACCGCCCCGAACCCGGCCGCCCGGGCCGCGGCCGGGCGCTCCAGCAGCGGCAGCTCGGTGAACAGGATCGAGCAGTTGACGTCGAACCTCAGCCGGTGGTCGGTCATGGGCCAACCTTAGCCGGTCGCGGGGGCGGCAGTGTTCTGTGGCGGCGGTACTGTGGCGGGGTGCGCGTCGCGACCTGGAACGTGAACTCGGTCAAGCAGCGGGTCCCCCGGCTGCTGCCCTGGCTGGACCAGCGCCAGCCCGACGTCGTCTGCCTCCAGGAGACCAAGCTCGCCAACACCGTGTTCACCGAGCTCCTCGGCGAGGAGCTGGCCGGCCGCGGCTACGCGGTCGCCCTGCACGGCGAGGGCCAGTGGAACGGCGTGGCCATCCTCTCCCGGGTCGGGCTGGACGACGTCCTGCCCGGGATCGCCGGCGGGCCCGGGTTCCCCCACCCGGAGGCGCGGGCGGTGTCGGCGACCTGCGCCGGGATCCGGGTGTGGTCGGTCTACGTCCCCAACGGCCGGGTCCCCGACTCCGACCACTACCACTACAAGCTGGCCTGGCTGGCCGCCCTTCGGGACGAGGTCGCGGCCGCCCCGGTGGCCAGGATCGTCTGCGGGGACATGAACATCGCCCCCACCGACGCCGACGTGTTCGACCCCGAGGCCTACATCGGCCAGACCCACGTCACCCCGCCGGAGCGGGCCGCGCTGGCCGAGCTCCAGTCCCTCGGCCTGCGGGACGTCGTCCGCGACCGCTGGCCGGAGGAGCGGGTCTTCACCTACTGGGACTACCGGGCCGGCATGTTCCACCGCGACCTGGGCATGCGGATCGACCTGGTGCTGGCCTCGGAACCGGTGGCCGGCCGGGTCAAGGCGGCCTGGGTCGACCGCCAGGCCCGCAAGGGCAGCGGCCCCAGCGACCACGCCCCGGTGATCGTCGACCTCGACGAGGCCCCCGACGGCGACATCGGGCCGGTCGTCCCCCCTCCGTCCGCCCCGGCCGCCAAGCGGGGCGCGAACAGGCTCCCCCAGGCCGACGAGACCAGACCCCGCCGCGGCCGGCAACGGTAGGCGGGAATGTTGCAGGCGCAAATATCCTTGCAGGGCGTGAAACGCAAGCCCTGGTCGCACGACAAGGAGCGGTCATGCCAGCCATCAGCGCCGACACCGTAGCTCTGCCGAGAGTTCCCGACGCCGACCCCACCGCCGTCGACCGCCCGGTGGTCTCGGTGACGACCGCGCCCTCCGGCTTCGAGGGCGAGGGCTTCCCGGTGCGGCGGGCCTTCGCCGGCGTCGACCTGCGGGCCCTCGACCCGTTCGTGCACATGGACCAGATGGGCGAGATCGACTACGCCCCGGGGGAGCCCAAGGGGACGCCCTGGCACCCCCACCGCGGGTTCGAGACGGTCACCTACATGATCGACGGGGTGTTCCGGCACCAGGACTCCAACGGCGGCGGCGGCCTGATCACC
>DATABK010000469.1:0-7838 GCA_036259695.1 Actinomycetes bacterium
GGGGCCTGGGGGCCGGGGGCTGTGGACAGCGGCGCGCGACCCTTCCCCGGGCCGGCTACCCTCCCGCATCGGGGGCCCGGGAAGGCCGGTGGGCCGTCGGGCGAGCGTGCCCGGACTGAAGGATCCGGAACGGCCGGTACGCCGTGGGTCGAGCTCGCCCTGCGGTTCGAGCGTGCCCTGCTCGACCTGGGGCGGCGGCTGGTCGCGACCACCCGAATCTCCGCGGCGGGGCTGTGCGCGCTCGCCCTCGGGATCACCCTGGCCGTCTTCGTGGTCACCTTCACCGGTGCCACCTGGACCGCGCACGCCCGCTTCGGGACCTACGGCTTCGACGTCGGCCTCTACGACCAGGGGACCTGGCTGCTGTCGCAGGGCCGGGCGCCGTTCGTGACCGTCCGCGGGCTCAACCTCCTCGGGCTGGACGCCGCCTACATTCTGACCCTGGTCGCGCCCCTGTACCGGCTCTGGGCCGACCCGCGGCTCCTGCTCCTGCTCCAGGTGCTGTTCCTGGCCCTGCCGGCGGTGGTCCTGTACCGGCTCGGGGGCCGCCACCTCGGCCACCCGGCGGCCGGGCTGGCCGTGGCCGTCGCCTACCTGGCCTACCCGGGGGTGCAGTGGGCGATCAGCTGGCAGTTCCACCCCGAGGCGATCGCCGCCGGCCTGCTCGCCCTGGCCGTGGCCGCCGCCGACCGGCGCCGGCATGGGCTGATGGCCCTGTGGCTGGCCCTGGCCGCGCTCTGCGGCGCCGAGCTCGGGCTGGTGGTGGCAGGGTTCGGCCTGCTGCTGGTCGCCGGGGGCCGGCGGGCCGTCGGCTGGCGCACCGCCGGGGCCGGGCTGGCCTGGTTCCTGGTCGCCACCTACGTGCTGGCGCCGCTGCACGCCGGCCGGGTCACGCGGCTGTTCGAGACCGACTACGGCATCGCCGGGACCGGGCCGCGGGCCCTGCTGGCCGCCCTGCCCACCATGGCCGGGCACGCCCTCCAGACCGGCCTGGCCAACGACGGCCTGTTCTACCTGCTGCTGGTGTTCCTGCCGCTGGGTGGCCTGCCCCTGCTGGCCCCGCGGTGGCTGCTCCCGGTGGCCCCGCCGCTGCTGCTCAACCTGGCCGCCGTCCAGCCCGAGCACCACCAGCTCCGGTTCCACTACCTGGCCACGGCCGCGCCCCTGCTGGCCGCCGGGGCGGTGGCCGGGCTGGCCGCGGTCCGCTCGGCCCGCCGGGAGTGGCTCGCTCCCCTGCTCGTCCTGCTGGTGGTGGTGGCCGGCTTCACCAGCTGGCGCTACGGGCCGGCGCCCTATGCCCGCGACCCGGTGGCCATCCCGGCCGGCCCGACCGACGAGCTCCGCCGCCAGGCCCTGGCCCTGGTCACCGACGGCGCGCCGGTCAGCGCCCAGTACAACCTGGTCCCCCACCTCGGCCACCGGGTGGAGGTGTATGAGTTCCCCAACCCGTTCCGGGCCGTCAACTGGGGCCTGGACGGCGACCAGCACCCGCAGGCGGCGCTGGACCGGCTCCGGTTCGTGGTCGTCCAGCGCGACCTGCTGGCCGAGCAGGACCGCGAGCTGCTGGAGCGGCTCCAGACCGGCCAGGGCTGGCGGACCCTGCTGGACCGCGACGAGGTCGTCGTGCTGGAACGCCGGGGGGCCGCCCCATGACCGCCCGGCCGGAGGCTGCCTCCAGCCTGTCCATCGTGCTGCCCTGCTTCGACGAGGCCGACCGGCTGCCCGGCACCCTGGCCGCCTACCTGGCCCACTTCCCGCCCAGCCGGGCCGAGGTCGAGCTGATCGTGGTCGACGACGGCTCCACCGACGGGACCTCGACCATCGCCGACCAGATCGCGGCCGCCGACCCGCGGGTCCGGGTGGTCCGGACCCCCCACAACCACGGCAAGGGCTACGCGGTGCGGGTCGGCGTCCAGGCCGCCCAGGGCGAGCTGGTGGTGTTCACCGACGCCGACGGCTCCTACGGCCCCGACCAGCTGGAACGGGTCGTGGCGGCGCTGGACCGGGCCCCGGTGGCCATCGGCGCCCGCCTCGGTGACCAGCCCGGGGCCACCTCCCCGCTGCGCCGGCTGGCCAGCCCGGTCTTCAACCGGGTGATGCGGCTGCTGCTCGGCCTGCCCTTCTCCGACACCCAGTGCGGGCTCAAGGGCTTCCGCCGCGGCGCCGCCGAGGCGGTGTTCCAGCGGGCCCGGGTGGACGGGTTCGCCTTCGACGCCGAGGCCCTGCTGGTGGCCAGGCGCCTCGGCATCGAGGTCGTCGAGGTGCCGGTCACGGCCGAGGATCGCCAGGGCAGCAAGGTCCGCCTGCGCGGGGACGCGCTGCGGATGCTGGCCGACGTCTGGAAGGTCCGAAGGGCCGCGGCCGGCGGCGTCTACGAGGAGACGCGGGTCCGCGACGTGGCCGGCTGAGCGGGGTCCGTGTCGTCCTCGTCGATCTCGGCCACCGAGCCCTCGGCCACCGACCGGGCGGCGGCCCGCTCCGGCGACAGGAACACGAACCGCTTGTAGGTGGCGAACCGGAACACCATCCCGAGGGCCAGGCCGGCCACCTGGGCGATGTTGAACCACAGCGGCCCGGTCTTGCCCAGCCCCTGCTCCACGACCAGGATGCAGGCGTTGGCGATCAGCAGCCCGACCCCGTTCAGCAGGAAGAACAGGGTGTACTCGCGGCGCAGGCCGGTGCGGGCCCGGTGCCGGAAGGTCCAGTGCCGGTTCATGAAGAACGAGGAGGTGGCGGCAACGGCCACCGAGGCCGTCTTGGCCCCCATGGCGGACCATCCGAGCCCCAGGTAGAGCAGGTTGGCCAGGCCGAAGTCCAGGACGGTGTTGACGGCGCCGACGATGCCGAACTTGGCCATCTCGTGGGCCAGGTGACGCCAGCGCCGGTAGAGGCCTCCGATGAGGTTCAGGTACGCACTCCCAATGTCGTTGCGGGCACGGGGTGTCCAGCCTAGCGCAAACGCCTGGCGACCACGATTCCGTCGGACGTGAACACCGTCCTGTACCCCCCCTGGGGGCCGACCAAGCGTTCGTACAGCGGCCGCTGGTCGCCGAGCAGCCGCTCGTCGATCACCAGGTAGTCGGCGGTGGCCGGGTCGGGCGGGTTCTCGCCGTGGGCGCCCCAGTTGGTGACCCGCCAGGGGTTGGGGAACTCATAGGCGTAGGTCCGGTGGGTCAGGTGCGGGATCAGGTTGTAGGAGGCCGAGACCCCGGCGTCGTCGGGGACGACCCGAAGGGCCGCCCGCACGGTGGCGTGGCGGGGGTCGGCCCTGGCCCACCAGCCGTCGTCGAACTGGCGGCCCAGCGGCGACGGCGACCAGGCGACGTTGGCGGCCACGGCGGCGGCGAGCAGCACCCCCACCAGCACCCGCCGGGCCGTCGGGCCGCGGCCGGCGAAGGCCGTCGCCTCCACCGTGGCCAGCCACACCCCGGCCAGGACGATCGCGGTGTAGTGGAACCGGTAGTCGTGGGTCAGGGCGTGGCCCGAGGTCACGTTGACCACCGTCTGGGGCAGCGAGATGAGCAGGACCAGCGGGGCGGCCAGGGGGAAGAAGGCCACCGGCCCGAGCACGTGCCAGTAGTAGTCGAGCCGGTCCGGCAGGGCGGCCAGCTCCAGCAGCCGGCTCGGGTGGACGACCATGGTCCAGACGATCTCGCCCAGGGAGTCGCCGAAGCCGGGGAACAGCTCCTGGTAGAACGGCCCGTCCCCGCCGCCGGCGGCCGGGATCAGGACCCGGGTGGCGAGCAGGAACCAGCCGGCCCCGGCGGCCGCGGTGACCAGGCCGGCCCGGCGCTGGCCGAGCACGGCCAGGACCAGGCCGAGCATGATCACGGCCAGGGCGGCGTCCTCCTTGCAGGCCAGCGCGACCCCGACCGCGACCGCGAACCACCCCCAGCGGCGCCTGGTCGCCAGCCACCAGGCGAACAGCAGCGGGGTGATGGTCAGGGCGTCGGGGTGGAAGTGCCACCAGTTGATCCACTCCAGCGACGGGTAGAGCAGGAAGCAGGCGGCCACGACCACGCCCAGCCAGCCGCTCTGGAGCCGGTCGCGGGCCAGCAGGTACAGCGGCACCGCCCCCAGGGCCATCCAGACCGTCTCGACCAGGTACAGGAAGTGGGGGCCGGCCCCGAGCCAGTAGGCGGGCACGAACAGCACCGTGATCAGGTTCACGTGGTGCTCGAAGTAGTTGAGCCCGCGGATGGTCACGAACGGCTCCTGGAACCGCGACAGCAGCCAGATGCCCTGGTCGTACAGGCCCATGTCGTAGCCGAAGGTGCCGAAGTTCTGGTGCTGGGCCCAGGTGAGGGTGCCGAACACACCGACGTAGCTGGCGACCAGCAGGCCGACGACCACCGCCGGCTGGCGCAGCCTGGACACTACTGTGTGGTGGCGCGGCGGCGGAGCTCGGCGGCGATGAACTGGTCGAGGCCGCCGTCCAGGACGGCCTGGACGTTGCCCGTCTCCAGGTTGGTCCGGTGGTCCTTGACCATCTGGTAAGGGTGCAGGACATAGGACCGGATCTGGCTGCCGAAGGCGATGTCCTGGCGCTCGCCCCGCAGGGCGGCCAGCTGGGCCTCGCGCTCCTTGCGGGCCCGCTCGGCCAGCCGGGCGGCCAGGATCTTGAGGGCGATGGTCTTGTTGGCCAGCTGGGAGCGCTCGTTCTGGACCGCGACCACGATCCCGGTCGGGAGGTGGGTGATGCGCACCGCCGAGTCGGTGGTGTTGACCCCCTGCCCGCCCGGCCCCGAGGAGCGGTAGATGTCGATGCGCAGGTCGGCGTCGTCGATCTCGGGGGTGTCCTCGTCCTCCAGCACCGGGATGGCGTCGACGGCCGCGAACGAGGTGTGGCGTCGCTTGGCCTGGTCGTAGGGGGAGATCCGGACCAGGCGGTGGGTGCCGGTCTCGGCCGACACCAGCCCGTAGGCCCGCGGCCCCTCCAGGGTCAGGGTCACCGACTTGATGCCGGCCTCGTCGCCCTCCTGGTAGTCGTTGACGGTCACCTTGAACCCGCGCCGCTCGGCCCAGCGGACGAGCATCCGCCACAGCATCTCGGCCCAGTCCTGGGACTCGGTCCCGCCGGCCCCGGGGTGGATGGTGACGATCGCGTCCCGGTCGTCGAACTCCCCGCCCAGCAGGGCCAGCACCTCGAGGTCCTCGACGGCCGCGGCCAGGGTGGCCAGCCCCTGGGCGAGCTCGGCGGCCACCGAGTCGTCGTCCTCCTCCAGGGCCAGCTGGTTCAGGACCTCGAGGTCTTCGAGCTGGCCCTGGAGCCGGGCCACCGTCTGGAGGTCACTCTCGACGGCGGCCAGCCGGCTCATGACCCGGCGGGCCCGCTCCGGGTCGTCCCACAGGTTGGGCGAGGCCGCCTGCTCGCGCAGGCCGGCCAGCTCCCGCTCCTTGCCCGCCAGGTCAAAGGAACTCCTTCGCGTCGGCGAGCCGCTTGCGCAGCGCCTCCAGCTCGGGTCCGTGATCGGTGGGCATCTCGGTGGGGTCTCCTAGGGCTCGGCGGTGCCGTGCAATGGTACCGACCCCGGACGCGGCGCGTTCGACCGCTCCAGCCGCAGCAGGTTGCTCTGGAACTCCAGCACCCACTCGGCGGTCTCCTGCTGGAGCAGGGCGGCCACGTCGTCGGAGAAGGCCCGCAGCAGGGCCAGGCGGTTCTGGACCTGCTTGGGGTCGACGGTCCGGGCGGCGCTGCGGGCGCACTCGGCCGCCCAGTCGTACTGGAGCTGCTCCAGGCGGCGCTCCAGGGCCTGGGCAGTGGTCATGGACCGCATCCAGCCCGAGGAGAGACCGAAGAAGCGGTCGAACCCGATGCAGGCGGCGGCCAGGGCGAGCAGCACGTACCCCCAGGCGGTGCGGCTGGGGCCCGGGGCGGCGGCGTCCAGCAGGGGCTGGAGCGCGCCGGCGGTGACGAGCAGGATGGCCACCAGCCGCAGGCCCCGCGACCAGATGCGCTTGCCCCGCTTGTCGGCGAGGTACCAGTCGGTGGCCTCGATGGCCCGGCCCTCGGCGTAGCGGTAGAGCTGGGTCAGGGCGGCCTCGGTGTCGTGCCACTGGTCCATGGCCGCCGTCGGGAACGGCCCGGCCCGCAGGTCGCGGCGGCGGCGGCGCCGGTCGGGCCGCGGCTCCGCGGGCATCGGGTCCTCAACGCTCGTGGTGGCTTCCCGGATCGCCATCCTCGTCCTCCCCCGGCTCGTGTCACCGACCGACCGTCGCTATCGTCGCATACTTGTCAAAGTGGACCGGACCCGGGGCGGCTGGCCCGGCGAACTGGTGGGAATCTCCAGCCGGTTCGGGGAGTTCCCTTCCCGATCCGCTCGCGCCCCCCAGCGAGGTTCCATGTCCATGCAGCGTCCCCCATGGCTGGTCGTCGTCCTGCTCGTCGTCGCCCTGGTCAGCACCGTCGGCTGGGCGCTCTCGGCCCGCCGGCCGGCACCGGCCGCCGAGCCCACCGCGGCCGCCGCCCAGGCCGGCCACGACGCGGCCACCCATTCGCACGGCGGCACGGCCCAGAACACCCCGCCGACGGCCCCCCGCGACGGCGTCATCGCCATGACCGTGCCCCCGCTGCCCAAGACGGCCGTCAACTTCATCTGGAAGCCGGAGCACATGCTGGTCGCGGCCGGCCAGAAGGTCACCCTGAAGGTGGCCAACGCCGACTACATGCAGCACAACTTCACCTTCAAGCCGGCCAAGGTGGCCAAGAACCTGCCGGTCGACGAGACCACCACCATCCAGCTCACCGCCCCCACCAAGCCGGGCGTCTACATCTTCTACTGCAAGTACCACCTCCAGATGATGGAGGGCGCGCTCACGGTGCGGTGAGAGGACGACCGAGCCCATGCACCCGACCCACCCTCGCCGACGGCCCTGGTCGACCGTCCTGCTGCTGGTGGTGACCGCACTGCTGGTTGCCCTGGTCGCCGTCGTGGTGGTCGCCCCGCCGGCCGGGGCAGACTCCCTGAGTGGGGCCGAGCCGACCAACTACCGGACCCGGGTCCTGGGGGTGCGGCCGGCCATCGACGGGGTCTCGGTCGAGGTGGTCGACGCCGGCACCCGGCTGCGCCTCCACAACCGCGGCCTCCGGGAGGTGGTGGTGCTCGGCTACCAGGGCGAGCCCTGGCTGCGGGTCGGGCCCGGCCAGTCCGTGACCTGGCACGACCACCGCGCCCACTGGGAGGCCGAGGAGCCGCCGGCCCGGGTCCGCCGGTCCCCGGGGTCGGCCCAGGTGGCCGTCCCCGAATGGACCGTGAAGCTCCGCACCGGCAGGCGCCGCGCCGACGTGGTCGGTGAGGTCCGCTGGGTGCCGGGGCCGTCGCCGCTGCCATGGCTGGCCGGGGCCGCAGTGCTGGCCATGGCGGTGGTGGCGGGCAGCCGGGGCCGCCGCTGGCTGGCCGTCCTGGTCGCCGCCCTCACCCTGGTGGTGGCCCTCGACCTGCTCCAGCTGGCCGGCGCCTGGCTGGGCGCGCACCCCCCGGCAGCCGCCAAGCTGCTCTCGCTCGGCGCCTCGGCGGCCGGCTGGGCCCTGGCCGGGCTTGCCGTCCGCCAGCTGCTCCGGCGGCGGCTGGAGCGCGGCCTGTTCCAGCTCCTGCTCGCGGCCGGCCTCCTGACCGTGGTCGGCGGCCTCGGCGACCTCGGGTTCCTGCTCCGCGCCGAGCTGGCCAGCAGCCTCCCCGACTGGACGGTTCGGGCGGCGGTCACCGCCAAGCTCGGCCTCGGCACCGGCGCCGCGACCGCCGCCGCCCTCCACCTCCGGTCCCTGCTGGTTGCCGAGGCCCGCGCCACCGAGGCCCGCGCCACCAGGGGTCGCGCGGCCGGGAAACCGCCGCCGGGGG
>DATABK010000470.1:0-2104 GCA_036259695.1 Actinomycetes bacterium
GTTCTGGGGGGCCACGGTGGTGGTCGGCGCGGCGGTGGCCACGGTGGGCGCCGGCCGGGCCGCGACCTCGGGTTCGCGGCCTCGCTCGACCACGATCACGAGCGCGACGCCGAGGGCCACGACCAGCAGCAGGTTGACGGCCAGGGCCAGGCGCTGGGCCCGGCGGAGCAGCGAGGCCGCGGGCCGGGCCGGCGCCGGCGCGAGCTCCATGGCTGGGCCCGGCGGCACCGGGCCGGCACGCCGGAGGACCTCCCGGAGGCGGCCGGCCGCCTCGACCTGGTTGGCGCTGCCCTCCCGGAGCGCATGGCCGGCCGCCCGCAGGCGGTCGTCGAGGTTCATGCCGACCTCCCGTCGGGCCCGGTGCCGAGCAGGCGGGCGAGCTTGCGGCGGCCGTGGTGGAGCTGGGCCTTGATGGTGCCCGGGGCGCGGCCCAGGGCGGCGGCGATCTGGGCGATGCTGTAGTCCTCGTAGTAGTGGAGGGCGATCACCTGCGCCTGGCTGGGCGGCAGGGTCCGGATCGCCTCCCAGACCTCGGCGTGGTCGTCGGCCAGCTTGATGGTGTCGTCCTCGTGCTGGACCACCGAGTCCCGCTCCCGGGCCTGCTGGCGGAGATAGGCCCGCAGGAACGACCCCCGCTGGTTGAGGGCGACTTTGCGGACCCAGGCCCGCGGGTTGTCGAGGCCCCCGACCCGGGACCAGTCGCGGTAGGCGACCAGGAAGGTCTCCTGGGCGAGCTCCTCGGCGACCAGGCGGCTGCGGAGCAGGCCCTGGAGGAGGCCGACCACTTTGGGGTATTCGCGGAGGTAGAACTCGTCGAACGGCTCTTGTCCCATGTTGCGAGGTAACTCGCTCGGGGTGCCCATCTGGTTTAGGGTTGCGTTTGAGTTAGGCATACCTAAATACTGCCCCCCGGTCTGCCGGTGCGCCGGGGTGGCGCTGGACGAGGAGAGCTTGCATGGGTCGGGTGGGTCGAGTCGAGCGGGGGGCGGCGACGGCCGGGCGGGCGGTCGTCGTGCTCGGGCTCGGGACGGTGCTGGTGCTGGCCGGGTGCGGGAACGACGACGGGGCCGGGGTTCGCAGTGAGGGGGCGGCCAGCGGGTCGGGCTCGGGATCGGGGACCGGGTCGGGGACGGTGTCCGCGTCGGGGCTGGCCGCGCAGGACCTGAGTGGCACCACCAACGACCAGCAGGTGCTCAAGGCGGTGGCCGACTACAAGGCCTGGGTGGTTGCCGAGGTCGACGGGCTGGTCGCCGACACCGCCAGGTTCACCGACGCGGTCCGGGCCGGGGACGTGGCCGAGGCCAAGAAGCAGTACGCCCCCAGCCGGGTCCGCTGGGAGCGGATCGAGCCCATCGCCGGCCTGGTCGAGGAGATCGACGGGGCCGTCGACGCCCGGGTGGACGACTTCGAGGGGGTCACCGACCCCACCTTCACCGGCTGGCACCGGCTCGAGTACCACCTGTGGGAGAAGAACTCGACCGCCGGCACCAAGACCTTCGCCGACCGGCTGGACAGGGACATCGCCACCCTCAACCAGAAGATCAAGGGACTCGAGTTCCCGCCGGCGGCGGTCGCGCTCGGCCCGGCCGAGCTCATCGAGGAGGTCTCCGAGGGCAAGATCACCGGCGAGGAGGACCGCTACTCGCGCACCGACCTGTGGGACTTCGACGCCAACGTCGACGGCTCCAGGAAGCTGTTCGAGCTGCTGACCCCGGCTCTCCAGGCCAAGGACGCCGCCCTCACCTCCGAGATCGCGGCCGGGTTCGCCGCCGTCGACAAGAGCCTGGCCGAGTACGCCAACCCCGACGGGAGCTTCAAGCCGTACACCGCCCTCCAGGCCGCCGACAAGACCCGCATGCAGGCCGAGCTGGCCGACCTGTCCGAGAAGCTGGCCCGGATCCCCGGGGTGCTCGGCCTCAAGGGCTGACGGATGGCGAGCGGCGACCGACCTCCCGAGGAGCGCCTGGCGCGGCTCGGCCGCCGGGCCTTCCTCGGGTCGGCGGCGCTCTCCTCGGCCGCTCTCGGTGCGGCCGCCCTGGCCGCCTGCACCTCCGACGACGAGCCCAGCGGGCCGGGCCGCCGGGTGCCGTTCCTCGGCAGCCAC
>DATABK010000471.1:0-2448 GCA_036259695.1 Actinomycetes bacterium
GTCTGTGGCCAGCTCGGCCGCCCGGCCCGCGACCAGGCCCACGCCCGCCGTCTGGCCGGCGACCAGGAGGGCCTCGACCAGGGCGCGGTTGTCGACCTGGTGGTCGCCGGCGGCCAGGACGCCGCCGCGGATGCTGGGGGCCAGGCCGGGCTCGAGCTGGCGGCACTCACGGCTGCGGAGGCGCTCGACCTCCAGGCCGCAGCGGAGCTGGAACTGGTAGAGGTCCTCGAGGGCGGCGTTGTCGTCGGCGTCCCTGGCCACCGACAGGGTGCCGGCGGGGCGGTAGCCGACCGGCCGGCCGCTGGCCTCCTCGAGCTCGACGGCGAAGCCGGGCCAGCGGGCCGCCGCGGCCAGGTTCAAGGCCAGCAGGGCCTGCTCGCCGTAGTGGACCTCGGTGACCGGGGCCAGCATGCCGGCGGCGGCCCAGGACGCGCCCCGGCCGGGGGCCTGGTCGACGACGGTGACGGCCATCCCGGCGAGCGCCGCCCGCCAGGCGATGCCGAGGCCGATGACCCCGCCCCCGACCACGACGGCGTCGGTGGTGGGCTGGTTGAGGGTCGTCCGGATCTCCTCCCTCCGCCGGCATTATCCGGAGCAGGTTCCGACGGTCGGCGGCCCCGTAGCCGCCCTCTCAGCCCGGTGGCCCGGGCTCCCGCGTGTCCCGACCAGCGTACTCTTCGTCCCGGTACGGCACAGCGAAGGGAGCGACCGTGGAGGCCGACGACACCCAGCGCCTGCGCGAGCTGCGCCAGGTCGTCTACCGGGAGTTCGTGGAGGAGGGCCACCCGCCCACCGCCGCCGAGGCCGCCCGCCGGCTCCAGCTCGGCGTCGAGGAGGTTCTGGCCGGCTGGGGACGGCTGCACGACGAGCACGTGCTGGTGCTGGACACCGACCGGGTCGCGGTCCGCATGGCCCATCCCTTCTCGGCCCGGCAGATGCACTTCGTGGTCGCCTCGGCCGAGCAGAAGTGGTGGGGCGGCTGCGCCTGGGACTCGTTCGGGATCATGGCCGCCCTCGGCCAGCAGGTGCTGGTGGCCACCACCTGCCTGGGCTGCGGGCGGCCGCTGGCCCTGCTCGCCGACCCGGGGGCGCCGCCGCCCGAGCCGTACGTCGCCCACTTCCTGGTCCCGGCGGCCCGCTGGTGGGACGACGTGGTCCGGACCTGCTCGACCATCCGCCTGGCCTGCGGCCCCGAGCACGTCCAGCGGTGGGCGACGGCCGAGGGCGAGCGGGTCGGGGCGGTGGTCGACCTCGGCACGCTGTGGCGGCTGGGCAAGGTCTGGTACGGCGACCGGCTGCACGACGACTTCCGCCGCCGCACGCCCGAGGAGGCGGCCGCCGTCTTCGCCGAGCACGGGCTCACCGGCCCGTTCTGGGACCTGGGGCCCGGGTAGCGAAGGTTCTGCCCGGTGCTGCGGTGGTAGGAGTGGTTCGTCCGGCGAGACCCGAGCACGAGGAGGCGGCATGGGCAGCGACCACACTCCGGCCGACGACATCGTCTACGACCTGGTCAGCATCCAGTACCACGCCCTCCAGGCGGGCTACACCTACGGCAAGTACCTGGAGGACGCCGAGGGTCACGACGACGTCCAGGCGTTCATCCGCATGTGCCAGCAGGAGGACGCCCAGCGGGCCGTCACCTGCCACCAGCTGCTCACCCAGCTCACCAAGGGCGGCGGCATCGGGTAGTGCAGGCAGGCGAACGGGCCCCGGCCAACCCTCGGCCGGGGCCCGTCGCTGTCTACGGGTGACGCTGCCTACATGCCCATGCCGTGCGGGTGGCCGTGGCCGGCGCCCGCGGCGGCCTCGTCCTTCTCCTCCGGCTTGTCCACGACCAGGGTCTCGGTCGTGAGCAGCAGCGAGGCGATGGAGACGGCGTTCTGGACGGCGGAGCGGGTCACCTTGGCCGGGTCGACCACGCCGGCCTTGAACAGGTCGACGTACTCGCCGGTGGAGGCGTCCAGCCCCTGGTTGTCGGAGAGCTCGCGCACCTTGGCGATGGCCACGGCGCCCTCGAACCCGGCGTTGGCGGCGATCCAGTGGAGCGGCAGCTCGAGCGCCTTGCGCACGATCGCCGCGCCGGTCGCCTCGTCGCCCTCCAGGTCCAGCTTGTCGAGCGCGCCCTGGGCGCGGATCAGGGCCACGCCGCCGCCGGCGACGATGCCCTCCTCGACCGCGGCCCGGGTCGCCGACAGGGCGTCCTCGATGCGGTGCTTCTTCTCCTTGAGCTCGACCTCGGTGGCCGCGCCGACCTTGATCACGCCGACGCCCCCGGCCAGCTTGGCCAGCCGCTCCTGGAGCTTCTCACGGTCCCAGTCGGAGTCGGTCCGCTCGATCTCCTGCTTGATCTGGGCGATGCGGCCCTTGATGTCCTCGGCCGACCCGGCACCCTCGACGATGGTGGTGTTGTCCTTGGTCACGGTGACCCGGCGGGCCCGGCCGAGCAGG
>DATABK010000472.1:0-4203 GCA_036259695.1 Actinomycetes bacterium
CCTCGGGGTCGGGGGCGCGCTCGGCGACCCGGCGGCCGCCCGGGGGTTCGCCACCGCCGGGGAGGCGGCCGGGGACTGGCTGCCCGACCCGGCGGCGCTGCCGCGCGCCCTTGGCGACCACGGGCTCACCGGCGGCTGCACACGGACCTGGTCGAGGCCGGCCGGCCCGGTGGTGGCGTCGCTGTTCCAGTTCCCGGGCCGGGAGGACGCCCTGGCCATGCGGGGCCAGCTCCGCGACGACCTCGGCGACGCCGGCGTGCCGCCGGATCGGCTGCCGGAGGTCACCGGGGGCGAGCTGTACCTGCTGGAGCGGGGCGGAGGTCGCGGCCAGCTGGTCATGTTCGTCTGCAACCAGCGGGTCCTCCAGCTCCACCTGGAGGCGTCCGGCCCGGACCCCGACCCGCTGCTCGTGCGGCTCGGCCAGGGCGCGAACCGCCGTCTCTCCGAACGCACCGGCTGTCCCCTCTAGGGCGGCCGGCCGGGGAAGCGGAGCCGGCGGGGGAGATCCCGGAGTCGGGCATGTGGGGCCGCTGGCGACGGGCTCGGGGCCGGACGGCTGGGAGAGGCTCGGCGGCAACGGCGTGCCTCCCTGAGCGGTGCCACAACGGCGGCGCAACCGTACCCGACCCCTGATAACAGCTGCGCAACCCTGTGGACGGACCGCTGGCGAAGGGGGTCGGGCACCAGTATCCTTGCTGGTAGGGCGTGCCGGGAAGGCTGGTCGGCGGGGATGACGCCGTACCTGAGGGGAGATGCCGAATGCGCCCGGGTCCATCAGCGAGCAGGGGTGGGGGCTGACGGATGGACTCCATCATCTGGATCGTGCTGGCGGCCGTGCTCGGGGCCGCCGAGATCTTCACCTTGACGGCGTCCCTTGGTCTGCTGGCGGTCGCCGCCCTGGTCGCGGCCGGGGCGGCCGCGCTCGGGCTGGGGCCGTTCGCGCAGTTCGTCATCTTCGCGGTCGTGTCCGTGGCCGGGCTGGTCGGGGTGCGGCCGCTGGTCAAGCGGCAGCTGCGGCCGCGCTACGGGCCCCAGCACCGGTTCGGGGTGGCGGCGCTGGTCGGGCGGCAGGCCCGGGTGGTGCAGGAGGTCACCGGCCATGCCGGGCGGGTCCGGATCGGCGGGGAGGAGTGGTCGGCCCGCGCCTATGACGAGACGCTGGTGATCCCCGCCGGCACCACCGTCGACGTGATCGAGATCGAGGGGGCGACCGCCCTCGTGTACCCGAGGGAGTGAACCATGGAAGTCCTGATCGTCGCCGTTGTCGTCGCCCTGCTGGCGGTGGTGGTGGTGGTCCGCTCGGTGCGGATCGTGCCCCAGGCACGAGCCCGGAACGTGGAGCGGCTGGGCCGCTACCACAAGACCCTGGAGCCGGGCCTCAACTTCATCATCCCCTTCATCGACCGGGTTCGGCCCCAGATCGACCTGCGCGAGCAGGTGGTGTCGTTCCAGCCCCAGCCCGTGATCACCGAGGACAACCTGGTCGTCAACATCGACACCGTCCTGTACTTCCACGTCACCGACGCCCGGGCGGCCGCCTACGAGATCAACAACTTCATCCAGGCGGCCGAGCAGCTGACGGTGACCACCCTGCGGAACGTGATCGGCGGGATGGCGCTGGAGGAGACGCTGACCTCGCGGGAGAAGATCAACAGCGAGCTGCGGGGCGTGCTCGACGAGGCCACCGGAAAGTGGGGCATCCGGGTCAACCGGGTGGAGATCAAGGCGATCGACCCGCCCGACCAGATCAAGCAGGCCATGGAGAAGCAGATGCGGGCCGACCGTGACAAGCGGGCGGCCATCCTGACCGCCGAGGGCGTGCGCCAGTCGCAGATCCTGACCGCCGAGGGGGAGAAGCAGAGCTCCATCCTGCGGGCCGAGGGCGAGCGCCAGTCGGCCATCCTCAAGGCCGAGGGGCAGGCCCAGGCCATCGAGACCGTGTTCCAGGCCGTCCACGCCAACGATCCCGACCCCAAGCTGCTGGCCTACCAGTACCTCCAGACCCTGCCCCAGCTGGCCAAGAGCCAGGGGAGCACCTTCTGGGTCATCCCTAGCGAGGTCACCTCGGCCCTGCGCTCGATCAGCAAGGCCTTCGGCGACGGCGACGACCAGCCGGAGCCGACGCGGGGGATCGCGCCGCCGCGCGAGGGCCGCTAGCGGGTGGAGAGGGTCCGGGTCGACCGCTGGCTGTGGGCCGTGCGGCTGACCAAGACGCGGTCGGGGGCGGCCCAGGCCTGCCGGGCCGGGCACGTGCAGGTGAACGGCGCCCGGGCCAAGCCGGCGTCGACGGTCAAGGCCGGGGACACCGTCCGCCTCCGGGCCGGGGACCGTGAGCGGGTCGTCGAGGTGGTGCGGCTGCTCGAGCACCGGGTCGGGGCCGAGCCGGCCGCCGCCTGCCTGATCGACAAGAGCCCACCCCCACCACCCCGCGACCCGCTGGACCGGGTCGGCTACCGCGTCCCCGGGATGGGGCGCCCGACCAAGCGCGACCGCCGCCACCTGGACCGCACCAGGGGCCGCCGGGCCTGAGGGCCTACTGCAGCCGCATCCGGTCCAGCCAGCTCTCCAGCACCCCGCGGTCGCCGAGGACCTCGATCCCCTCGGCAGCAGGGGGGAGGCGGCGGGAGACCACCCTGAGCACGTCGGCGATGGGGCCGCGGACGGCGACGGTGGCCTGCTCGTGGGCGTGGCGCCAGCTGAAGGTGGGGGAGCCGAGCTCGATCAGCCACTCCGACGGCACGTCGGGGCCGGTGTCGGTGGTGTGGAGGTGGATGCTGCCGGTGAGCGGGGCACCCACCGGGGCGGGGGCGCCGGACCGGGAGGCCTGGCTGCTCATGAGGTCGAGGAACTCGTCGACGGCGTCGGCGGCCAGGTCCGGAGCGACGCGATAGGCGGCCCCGACCGTGCCGGCGGCGTCGGCGCGGTGGACGACGATGTCGTGGGCGGCCCGGCGGGCCCAGGCGGCGGCCGGCCAGCGGACCACCCAGACCTGGGCCTCGGTGCCGGGGCCGGCCTCGGCCAGGGTCTGGGCGGCGTTCCCGGCCGCCTCCGACAGCCAGGCCGCCAGGGCGCTCAGGTCGTCGCCGGACGGGCCGGCGTGGCCGGGGACCTGCCGCTCGGGCTCGGTGACAGGCGTGCCGGTGCGGACGGCCTGCTCGACCGAGCGGAGGTTCCCGCCGATGTGGCGGAGGAGGTCGGACAGGGCCCAGTCGGGGGCGGTGGGCACGGTCGCCGAAAGGTCGGCCCCCTCGAGGACTCCGAGGAGGAGGTCGGTCTGGTTGACGACCTCGTCGCAGAAGCGACCGTGCTCCAGTCCTGCCATGTCCCCCGCGGTTCGGTTGTTGGTGTCCGGCCGTGACCCTACCATCGGGCGCTATGGAGGGGAGCAAGCCGGTCCTGCTGACGGTCGACGACGACCCCGGCGTGTCACGGGCGGTCGCGCGCGACCTGCGGCGACGCTACGGGCAGGACTTCCGGGTGGTGCGGGCCGAGTCGGGGCGCCAGGCCCTGGAGGCGCTGCGCGAGATCAAGCTCCGCGGCGACCCGGTGGCGGTGCTGCTGGCCGACTACCGCATGCCCGAGATGAGTGGCCTGGAGTTCCTTGAGCAGGCCATGGACCTGTTCCCCCAGGCCCGCCGGGCCCTGTTGACCGCCTACGCCGACACCGACGCCGCCATCCAGGCCATCAACGTCATCGACCTCGACCACTACCTGCTCAAGCCCTGGGAGCCGCCCGACGAGAAGCTCTACCCGGTGGTCGACGAGCTGATCGAGCTATGGCGGACCGCCGACGACAAGCCGGTGACCGCAACCCGGGTCGTGGGCCACCGCTGGTCGGCGCGCTCCTACGAGGTCCGTGACTTCCTGGCCCGGAACTCGGTGTCGTACCGCTGGCTGCCCGCCGACGAGCCCGAGGGCCAGGCGCTGCTGGAGGCGGCCGGCCTGGATGCCGCCAGCATCCCGCTGGTGGTCACCGCCCAGGGCGACTCCCTGGCCGACCCCAGCGTCGAGGAGCTGGCGGCCAGGGTCGGCCTGTCGACCACCCCGGCCACCGACTTCTACGACACGGTGATCGTCGGCGGCGGCCCGGCCGGGCTGGGCGCGGCCGTGTACGCCGCCTCCGAGGGGCTGCAGACGCTGATCGTGGAGCCGCAGGTGGCCGGCGGCCAGGCCGGCACCAGCGCCATGATCCGCAACTACCTC
>DATABK010000473.1:0-3915 GCA_036259695.1 Actinomycetes bacterium
GTCGAGTTCGACAGCTACGACCGGTTAGCGTCGAATTCCCGGTAACTAATTGACAAAGATAAACGGCGTTTATGGTCAAGCGCGCGAGCCGGGATATCCGGCCTCCCGCTCGGCCTTGGCCTGGTCCTCGATGCAGAAGCGGGCGGCCGGCATCGCCTCCAGCCGCTCGTCGCCGATCGGGCGCCCGCAGGCCTGGCAGCGGCCGTACTCGCCGCGCTCCAGGCGCCCGAAGGCGGTCTCGATCTCCTCGAGCTCGTTCTCGACCTGCTCGAGCAACGAGACGTTGCGCTCCATCTCGAAGGTCTCGGTGCCGACGTCGCCGGGGTGCTGGTCGAAGCTCGACAGCTCCTCGCCGGTGTCGGAGGTCGCCTCCGCCCGCTCACGCTGGAGGTCGTCGCGGATCCCCTGGAGCCGGGTGCGCTCCTCCTCGAGCCGCCTGCTGGCCGTGGCCTTGTCCATGGGTCTCCGATTCCTCCTGCGTGGTCGCGTGGGCTACCCGGAGACGCTACCAGCCCCGGCCAATCAGGTCCGGTCGAGGCCGCGGCGGATGGCGTAGCGCATCAGCTCGTAGCGCCGCGACAGCTGGAGCTTGGTCAGGATGTTCTGGACGTGGTTCTGGACCGTCTTGGTGCTGAGGAACAGCTGGTCGGCGATCTCCTTGTAGGTGTAGCCCTTGGCCACCAATCGTAGGACTTCGGTCTCGCGGGCGGTCAGGCCTGGCTCGCTGGTCCCGCTCATGCGCCGGAACTCGCCAAGGACCAGGGCGGCCAGCGAGGGCGAGAAGGTCGGCTCGCCGGCCCGGACCCGGACCACCGCGTCCACCAGCTCGGCCGCGGTGGCGCTCTTGAGCAGGTAGCCGCTGGCCCCGACCTTGACCGCCTCGAGCACGTCGGCCTCCTCGGCCGAGGCCGAAAGGACCAGCACCTTGACGTGCGGCGACTCCTCGACGATCCGGCGGATGGCCTCCACCCCGGGCACCGTGGGCAGGTTCAGGTCCATCAGGACCAGCTCGGGCATGGCCTCGCGGGCCCGCTCGATGGCGTCACCGCCGTCGGCGGCCTCGGCCACCACCTCGACCCGCCCCGACGCCTCCAGGTCGGCCCTGACCCCGTCCCGCCAGACGGGGTGGTCGTCGACCACCATCACCCTCACCTTGTCGTCCTCTCGCTCAGCGGTCACGCTCGTCCTCCCTGGTGGCCGGGGTCACCCTGGGGGCCGGGACCCGCAGCTCGACCTCGGTGCCGGCACCGGGCCGGCTGGTCACGGCCATGGTGCCGCCGAGCTGCTCGGTCCGGCCCTTGATGCTCTTGGCCAGGCCGATCTTGCCCTCGGCGAGCAGCTGCCGCTCGTCGTACCGGAAGCCGCGGCCGTCGTCGCGGACGGTCACCACCACCGCCCCGGCGTCCTCCTCGGCGAACACGGCCACCCGGGTCGCGTCGGCGTGCTCGACCACGTTGTCGAGGGCCTGGCGGACGGCCGCGGCCAGCTCCTCGACATGGCGGGCCGGCAGCCACAGGGCTCCGGTGGCCCCGACGGTCACCGGCAGCGACCGCTCGGCGGTGGCCAGCGACTCCAGCGCGGAGCGCAGCGAGGCGGCGCCGGCCGGGGTCAGCTCGTCCTCGGGTTCGCGCAGGATCAGCGAGCGCAGGGCGCGCTCCTGACCGGCGGCCATCTCGGCCAGCCCGGCCACCTGGTCGGCCGGGACCGGCCCGGCGGCCGCCAGCTCCCGCCCCCGCTTGTGGACCAGGGCCAGGGCCTGGAGCACCGAGTCGTGGATCTGCCGGGCCAGCGACTCCCGCTCGGCCAGCCGGGCCGCCCGCTCCCGAGCCCGGATGGTCTCCTCGGTGGCCTGCCGGAGCTGCTCCGCCGACCGCTCCAGCAGCCGCGCCACCAGCCCGACAGCCCCACCGGCGAGCACGAAGTTGAGCGTTCCCCCGGCCAGGTCGAGCAGCGCCGCCGGCTCCGACCCGGCCAGGTCGATGCCGTTGGCCACCTGCCCCGCGACCAGGGAGGCGCCGAGCACCAGCCCGGCGGCGATCCCACCGCCAACCCCCCGAGCCGACCCCCAGGTCACGGCGGCCGCCACCGGGTACCCAGCCGCGAAGTAGGGCCGCTCCCCCACCGTGCCCGCCGGCATGACCAGCCCGGCCACCAGGTTGAGCCCCACACCCAGCACCAGGTCGGCCGCCAGCACCGCCCCGGTGGGTGGCGGCCTGGCCACCGTCAACCAACCGGTCCAGACGGCCACCCCGGCGATGATGGCAACCGCCAGGACCGGCCGGCGCAGCTCTCCGGCGGTCAGGGCCAGCACCACCATCCACCCAAGACTGACCCACCGAAAGGCAAGGATCCCGAGCGACAGCACCGCCCGCCCCCGCTCGGCCTCAGACGAGTCCCGCCCTGAGTTCCTCACCCCACCTCCGACCCGGACCACCGCGTGCTCCCCTGGGGACCCCGGTGCACCACCGCCTGGCCCCCGAGCCCCCGCGTGCCCGCCGCCAGCCCCCGCGTGCCCGCCGCGTGCCCGCCGCGAGCCCCCCCGGGGGAGAGCGTAGACCAGCGGCTGGGTGGTGACTTCCCGTTGTCCACAGCTGGCTGGTGACTTCCCCGCCGCCTCTGGGCGGGGGGCGTCAACCCGCCTCGGCGGCCGATCCGGTGCTGGCCATGGCCTCGGGCGGCTCTGAAGCGCCGACCGGCCCCGGGGCCGCGGCCGATCGTGTGTCCTCGAGCGATCCCGGGTCCCCGGCCGGGCTGGTGGCGGCGCTGGCCCTGGCGGCGGCCACCACCCTGGTCAGGGCGGCGGTCATGGCCTCGACCTCCTCGGGGTCGAGGTGGCGGGTGAAGTGCTCCTCGATACCCCGCAGGTGGACCGGGGCGGCGCGGCGCAGGGCGCTGCGGCCCTGGTCGGTGAGGACCGCGAACCACCCGCGGCGGTCGTCCTCGCAGCGCTCCCGGCGGACCAGCCCGGCCTCGACCATCCGGTCGACCAGCCGCGACAGCCCGCTCTTGGACAGCAGTACCGACGCCGACAGCTCCTGCATGCGCAGCCGGCTGTCCGGGGCCTCGGCCAGGTTGAGGAGCACGTCGTAGCGGCTCAGGGGCAGGCCGCGCTCGGCCACCAGCTCGTGCTCGAGCAGCTCGGTGACCGTGGCGTGCGCCTCCAGCAGCAGGCGCCAGGCGGACAAGGACGCAGGATCTGGTCGGGCCGGCATCCACCCATTGTAAGTGGTCGTCCAGCTACTCAACGTCAACAGGGTGCCGATCAGGCCTACGTCGGGAGAAGCAAATTTCACACAGGTTGTTTGGTTCTCGGCCGCCGTGTTACTCAACCCCTCCCCGTAGAGAAGTGGCAGTGCAAGCAAAGCCCGCAGAGACCACGATCTGACCGATTGTGCAAAGGATCACTAGATGCGTGTTCTCGGTGTGAACGCTGTCTTCCACGACCCGGCGGCCGCCCTGGTGATCGACGGCCAGGTCGTGGCCGCGGCCGAGGAGGAGCGGTTCACCCGGCGCAAGCACGGCAAGCTGCCGGTGCCGTTCGCCACCTGGGAGCTGCCCGAGCAGTCGGCCGCCTGGTGTCTGGCCGAGGCCAGCCTCTCCCCCGAGGACCTCGACGCGGTCGCCTACTCCTACGATCCGGCCCTGGCCCCGCCGGTCGGCCCCGACGTGACCGCGGATGCCTGGGAGGGGCTGCGGACCCTGTACGCCGAGCGGGCCCCGCTGTTCCTGCGCACCGCCCTGCCCGGCCTCGACCCGGCCTGTGTCCGCTACGTCCCCCACCACGTCGCCCACGCCGCCTCGGCCCACCTGGCCGCCCCCTACCCCAGCTCGAGCGTGCTGGTGCTGGACGGGCGCGGCGAGGCCGCCTCCCACCTGGCCGGCCGCTCGGTCGACGGCGACCTCGAGATCCTGGCC
>DATABK010000474.1:0-19509 GCA_036259695.1 Actinomycetes bacterium
GGAGACCGGGCTAGGTCGTCGTCCCGGTCGTAGCCTCGGTGGTGGTCGGCTCCTCGGTGGTGGTCGGCTCCTCGGTCGTCGTCGGCTCCTGAGTGGTCTGGGTGGTCGGGGCGTCGGTGGTCTGGGTGGTCGGGGCCTCGGTGGTGTGGGTCGTCGGCGCCGCGGTGGTCGGCGGGGCCACGGTGGTCGCCGTCGGGGGGTCCTCCCCGGTCAGCGCCCGGGTGATGAAGAACGCCGCCAGGCCGACCAGGACCAGGGCAAGCAGGCTGACCACGATCCAGCCCACCGAGGTCCGCCGCTCCTCCTCCGGCTCGGCGTAGTCGGCGTAGCGGGTGACCCGGTCGGCCGCCACCGCCCCGCCCAGCATGGCCGTCGGGTCGGCCCCGCCGTCGCCGCGGGGGATGGCCTGGGTGGTGGCGGCCGCGTCCATCAGCGGGGTCGCCATCACCGGCTGGCCGTTGCGGAACCGCTCCAGGTCGTCGTGCAGCTCGGCCGCCGTCTGGTAGCGGTTGTCGGGCAGCTTGGCCATCGCCTTCAGGCAGATCGCCTCCAGCGGGGCCGGCACGTCCGGGTTCAGCATCCGGGGCGGGGTGGGGTCCTCGCGCACGTGGCGGTAGGCGATCGCCACCGGGGTCGCCCCGGTGAACGGCACCGTCCCGGTGAGCATCTCGAACAGGCAGCAGCCGACCGAGTAGAGGTCGCTGCGGTAGTCGACCGTCTGTCCCTGGGCCTGCTCGGGCGAGATGTACTGGGCGGTCCCGACGACCGCGGCCGTCTGGGTGATGGTCTCCGAGGTGGTGGCCCTGGCGATGCCGAAGTCCATCACCTTGACCTTGCCCTCGGGGGTCAGCATCACGTTGCCCGGCTTGATGTCGCGGTGGATCAGCCCGCGGGCGTGGGCGGCGATCAGGGCGCTGCAGACGTCGGCGCAGATCTCGGCGGCCCGCTCCGGGTACAGCGGGCCCTCGGCCCGGATCACGTCCTTGAGAGTCCGGCCGTCCACGTACTCCATGACGATGAAGTGGGTGCCGTCCTCGGTGCCGGTGTCGTACACCCCGACGATGTTGGGGTGGCTGAGGCTGGCCGCGGCCTGGGCCTCGCGCTTGAACCGGATGAGGAAGCTGGGGTCGCGGGCGAACTGGGACTGGAGGACCTTGATGGCCACCCGGCGGGCCAGCAGCCGGTCGCGGCCCTCGAACACCTCGGCCATGCCACCGGCGCCGAGCAGACGGCCCACCTCGTAGCGGTCCAGCAGCACGTGCGGAGTCGTCGCCATCAATCGTCCTCGTCGCCGTTGTCGACGGTGGGGTGGGGGGCAAGCTGGCGTGCGGGCTGGCCGGCCGGGGGATCCGAGGGCCCGCGCGGCGGCCAGGCTAGCAGCAGCGACGTCATCCCGACGAGCGTGCCCGCCCCCAGCGCCCACCAGCTGGACCGCCGGGCCGGGGCGCCGGAGCGGCCGCTGGCCACGGCGGCCAGCTCGTCGGCCATGGCCGTCGCCGAGGCGAACCGGTCGCGCGGCGCCTTGGCCAGGGCCCGCCGGATGAGGCGGGCCGCCGGGACGGGCAGGTCGCGCCGGAGCTGGCGCGGGTCGGGTACCGGGGCCGAGACGTGCTGGGTGGCGATGGCCACCGGGTTCTTGCCGGCGTAGGGGGTCCGCCCGGTGACCGCCTCGAACAGCACGCAGCCGAGCGAGTACTGGTCGGCGGCCGGGCCGACGCTGTCACCGGCGGCCTGCTCGGGGGCGACGTAGTTGGCGCTGCCCAGGACCATGCCGGTCCGGGTCAGGGTGGCCGAGGCGGCCGCCTTGGCGATCCCGAAGTCGGTCACCTTGGCCCGCTCGCCCGGCCCGATCAGGATGTTCCCCGGCTTCACGTCCCGGTGGACCAGCCGGTGGGCGTGGGCGGCGGCCAGGGCCCGTGCCACCTGCTCGGCCAATGCGAACGCCTCGGTCCAGGGCAGCCGTCCCCTGGCCTCGATCCGCTCGGCCAGGGTCTCGCCCTCGACCAGCTCCATCACGATGAACGGCTGGCCGCCCAGCTCCCCGTAGTCGTAGACGCCGGCCACCCCGGGGTGCGAGAGCGCGGCCGCCGCCCTGGCCTCGCGCCGGAAGCGCTCCAGGTAGGCCGGCTCCTCGGCCAGCTCCCGCCGCAGGACCTTGACCGCCACCGGCCGGCCCAGGGTCTCGTCGACCGCCCGGTACACCGACCCCATGCCGCCGGCGGCGAGCCGCTCCCCGAGCCGGTACCGCTTCCCGAGAAGGGAGGTCATCATCCCCCTCCCATGTAGGCGGCCATGACCTGCCGGGCGATGGGGGCGGCGGTGCGGCCGCCGGTGGCCTCGCTGCCGGCGTTGCCGCCGCGCTCGACCACCACCGCGACCGCGATCTGCCGGTCGCCCGAGCCGGTGAAGCCGATGAACCAGGCGTGCGGGGCCTGGCCCTGGGCGTGCTGGGCGGTGCCGGTCTTGCCGGCCACCTGGAGATTGGGGATCTGGGCGGCCACCCCGGTCCCGCTCTCCACCACCTGCCGCATCATGTCCCTGAGGTCGCCGGCCACCTGCTCCGGGATCACCTGGCCGAAGTCCTCGCCCTCGAACCGCTTGACCACCGAGCCCTTGTCGGAGACGACCTGCCGGGCCACGAACGGCCCCATCCGCCGGCCGCCGTTGGCGATGGTCGCGGCCACGCTGGCCATCTGCAGCGGCGAGACCCGGACGTCACGCTGGCCGATGGCGCTCTGGGCGGTTGCCGGCACGTCCTGCCGCTCCGGGATCGAGCTGGTGGCCGCCGGGAGCTGGTAGGGGCTGGGCTGGTTGAAGCCGAACTTCTCGGCCTCGGCGGCCAGCTTCTGGCTGCCCACCCTGACCCCGAGGGCGGCGAAGGTGGTGTTGCAGGAGATCTCCAGTGCCTCGGCCAGGTTGAGGGTGGGGGCCCCGCAGCTCGACCCGCCGAAGTTGCGGATGTTGGCCGAGGTCTGGGGCACGTCGTAGACCGTCGGGGACGGCAGCTGCTCGTTCATGGAGACGCCGTCCTCGAGCGCCGCCGCGGCCGTGATCACCTTGAAGGTCGACCCGGGCGGGTACAGCGCCCCGGCGGCCCGGTTCAGCAGCGGCCCGTCCTCGTCGTTGATCAGCCGGTCCCAGTTGCGCCGGATCTGCTCGGGATTGTGGCTGGACAGCTGGTTGGGGTCGTACCGGGGGAAGGTGGTCATGGCCAGGACGGCCCCGGTCCTGGGGTCGAGGGCGACCACCGCCCCCTTGCGGGGCCCGAGGGCCGCCTCGGCCGCCTGCTGGGTGGCCCGGTCGAGGGTCAGGACCAGCGTCCCCCCGGGGGTCTCGCGGGCGGTGAGCAGGTCGGTCACGTTCTGGCCGAACTGCTCGGGGGCCCGCCCGAGCAGGAACGAGTTGAACTCCTGCTCGGCCAGGGTGCGGCCGAAGACCAGCGAGTAGAAGCCGGTGACCATGCCATAGCGCGGGCCCTGCGGGTACTGGCGGACGAACTCCAGCGGGTCGCCGCGCTCCCTGGAACGGACCGACCGGGCCACCTCGAAGTTGTCGGCGAGCACGATCGGCCCCCGCTCGATCGAGTACTCCTTGATCAGCACCCGGGTGTTGCGGGAGTCGTTGGCCAGGCGGTCGGCGGCCAGCACCTGCCAGTACAGGGGGGCCGAGAGCAGGGCCAGGAAGGCCACCAGGACGACCACGGCCACCCGCCGGATCTGCCGGTTCATCGGATGACCGTCACCTCCCCGGTGTCGGCCGGGGCGGGGCGACGGGCCGCCGGGGCCGGTGTGCCCTCGTCCGAGATGCGGCACAGCAGCGCGATCAGGGCGTAGTTGGCCAGCAGGCTGGAGCCGCCGAAGCTCACGAACGGCAGGGTGATGCCGGTGAGGGGGATCAGCCGGGTCACCCCGCCGACGATCACGAACACCTGGAGGGCGAAGCTGGTGACCAGGCCGACGGCCAGCAGCTTGCCGAAGTCGTCGGGGGCGGCCAGCGAGATCCGCAGGCCCCGGAACACCATGAGGAGATAGACGAGCAGCATGGCCGTGACCCCGAGCAGGCCGAGCTCCTCGCCGAAGGCGGCGAAGATGAAGTCGGTGGAGGCGAACGGGATGAAGTCGGGCCGGCCCTGGTTCCAGCCCTGCCCGAAGATCCCCCCGGTGGCCATGGCGAACAGGCCCTGGGCGAGCTGGAAGCCGCGGTCGTCGTAGTACTTCCAGACGTCCAGCCAGGTCGCGACCCGGGTCTGGACGTGGCCGAACAGGTTGTAGGCGATCACGGCCCCGCTGACGAACAGCCCCAGCCCGGCCGCCACGTAGGAGAAGCGGCCGGTGGCCACGTACAGCAGGATCACGAAGACCCCGAAGAACAGCAGGCTGGAGCCGAGGTCCTTCTCGAAGAAGAGCACGAACAGGCTGGCCGCCCAGGCCAGCAGCAGGGGCATGAAGTACTTGATCTCGGGCAGCAGGAACGGCCCGGCCCGGTAGGTGGCGGTGGCCAGCAGCTCCTTGCGCTCGGCCAGGTAGGCGGCCAGGAACACCACCAGGGCGATCTTGGCCGCCTCGGCCGGCTGGCCGGAGAACGGGCCGATCCGCACCCACAGCCGGGCGCCGTTGATCTCCCGGCCCAGCACCGGCAGCACCGGCAGCATGAGCAGGACCACGCCGGCCAGCAGCCAGGTGTAGCGGTAGCGGTCGAGCACCCGGTGATCGCGGACGACCAGGATCACGGCCACGAACACGGCCACCCCGAGGACCGTCCACAGGGCCTGGGCCGGGGCCTCGGGCCGGTAGTTCTCCTTGGCCGCCTCGGCGTAGTCGAGCCGGCGGACCATGACCAGGCCGAGGCCGTTGAGCAGGGCCGCCCCCGGGAGCAGGATCGGGTCGGCCTGGGGGGCCTTCCAGCGCAGCACCATGTGGGCGCCGAGGAACAGCCCGGCCAGGGTGGCGCCGTAGCCGGCGCTGCCCGCCGGGACCTCGTTGTCGGCGACCAGCCCCACGATGACGTACGCCCCGACCGACAGGATCAGAGCCAGGAGCAGCAGGGACAGCTCGACGTTGCGGCGGGACTCCACCGATCAGCCTCCCGGGGCCTGGGTGGTGGTGGTCCCGGCGGCCGTCGTCGGGGTGGCCGTGGTCGTCGTCGCCGCCCCGGTGCAGCCGTCGGGGCTGAACACCAGGGGGGCGCAGAGGGCGATGCTGCGGGCGTCGGTCAGGTCGTCGGCCGGGACCCCGTCCTCGAGGCGGGCGGCGTAGGCGGCCGGCACCTGGGCCCGGCTGACCGGGCTGCGCTCGACCAGGCGCGAGAACCGGATCCCGGCCACGTCCCCGGGGACGCCCTGGAACACGGCCACGGAGCCGCCGTCGAACCCGACCCAGTAGCGGCTGAACAGGAAGCTGCGCCCGGCGATCAGCAGCGCGGCCACGGCCACGACCACGATCCCGGCGATCAGCACCCGCTGGAGGCGGCGGTGCATGGCCAGGGAGCGGTCCTTGGCCGCCCTGGCCGCGCGCCCGCCGCCCGCCCGGCGGTCGCCGTCGAGCTCGGCGTCGCCCACCACCGGCATGGCCCCGGTGGCCCCGGCGGTCAGGTCGCCGGTGGTGTCGCCGCCGTCGTCGACGGCCTCGGCGGTGGCCTCGTCGACGGCGTCGACCACGATCACGGTGATGTTGTCGGGGCCGCCCTGCTCGTTGGCCACCGTGACCAGCTCCTGGGCCGCCCGGTGGGCGTTGCGGACCCGGAGCAGGACCTTGCGGATCTGGGCCGGCTCGACCACGTCCGAGAGGCCGTCCGAGCAGAGCAGCAGCCGGTCGCCGACCTGGAGCTTGTAGGTGAACAGGTCGAACTCGACCTCGGGGTCGATGCCGAGGGCCCGGGTGATGACGCTGCGCTGGGGGTGGCGCTCGGCGTCCTCGGGAGAGAGCCGGCCGTCGTCGACCAGCTCCTGGACCAGCGAGTGGTCCACCGTGACCTGGGACAGCTCGCCCTGGCGGAGCAGGTAGCCGCGGGAGTCGCCGACGTTGGCCACGTGCACCATGTCGCCGTCCTCGACCAGGGCGACCAGGGTCGTGCCCATGCCGTTGAGCTTGCGGTCGCTGGCCGCCATCTCCCGGATGCGCCGGTTGGCCCGGAGGATGGCCTGCTTGAGGTCGTCGGTGGCGGCGGTCTCGCTGTCCCACGGCCCGCGGTCGCGCAGGGCGGCCAGCTCCTCGATGGCGATGGCGCTGGCCACCTCGCCGGCGCTGTGGCCGCCCATGCCGTCGGCGACCGCGGCCACCGGCTTGGAGCTGAGGTAGCTGTCCTCGTTGTTCTTGCGCATCCGACCGACGTCGGTGGCGGCGGCGAATACCAGGCGCATCAGCGGCGCAGCTCCAGGGTGGCCTTGCCCATCTTGACCTCGTCGCCGGGGCCGATGGCGGTGGGCTGCTGCACCCGGGTCCGGTTCATGTAGGTGCCGTTGGTGGAGCCCAGGTCCTCCAGCCACCACGACCCGTCGCGCTGGTAGATGCGGGCGTGGACGTTCGAGACGTAGGTGTCGCGGATGGCGATGTCGCAGGTCGCGGCCCGCCCCACGGTCAGCGACTCCTTGAGCGGGACCGTTCGCCGGCCGCCCTCGTCGGTCACCACCAGCTCCCGGGGCAGGCGCCGGGCCGGCCGGCCGGGACCGCCGCCCCTCGGCACCGGGCGGGTGGGGGCACGGGCGGGCCGGGCCCGGCGGCGCTCGGCCCTGGGCCCGAACACGTCCAGGGTCACGGCCCGGACCGCCCGCCACACGAACAGGTACAGGATGACCAGGAAGGCGATCTTGACCAGGAGCAGGAAGATCGGTGGCATCAGCCCTCCCGCCGGAACTGGAGGGTCGAGCTGGCCAGCTTGACCATGTCGCCGTTGGCCAGGCGGCGGCGCCGGATGGGCTGGCCGTTGACCTCGGTGCCGTTGGTCGAGCGGAGGTCCTCGACGATGAAGTCGTCGCCCTCGCGCACCACCCGGGCATGGTTGCGGGACACGCCCGGGTCGGCCAGGGGGATGTCGGACTGCTCGGCCCGGCCGATCGAGATCTCGGCGGTGGCCAGCGGCCAGGTCCGGATCGGCTGGCCGCCCTGGACCAGGACCAGGCTGGCCGGGGCCTGTGGCTTGGGCCGGCGGCGCTGGCCGGGGAGCATGGCCGTGTGGGGGCCGACCGGCTGGGCCGCCGCCCCGGCGGCGCCGGCGGCGGCGTAGTCCCGCTCCTGCTCGTCCGCCTCGACCCGGCTGCCCAGGCGGAAGCGGCCGACCGGGAGGTCGTCGGCCGTCTCGAACTCGATCCGGGCCGGCCCGAGCATGGCCCAGTCGCGCTCCCGGGCCGTGTCCACGGCCAGGGCGGCCAGCTCCTGGGCGAGGGCGACCTCGTAGTCGGCGAAGCGCTCCCGGTCGCCCGGCGACAGCTCGTAGACGTACACGTTGGGCACGTACACCCGGTTCACCCCGACCGTGCGGCCATCCTCGACCTCCCGGACCAGGCGCTTGCCGAGCTCGACGGGCTGCACCCCAGAGCGGAAGGCGCGCGCGAACAGCCCCTCCACCGCGCCCTCGAGGCGCCGCTCGAAGTCCCGCAAGATCCCCATCGTCCGAGCCCTCGGGCACTCCTTCCCCACTCGGCATACCGTCAAGCCAACCGGCTCGCGGCAGTGTACCCACTCTAGTCGGTGACCAGCGGGTTCCGGTCACGGCCGTGCTACAATGCGCGCTCGATTCCCCTGGGCGAGTGGCGGAATTGGCAGACGCGCAGGATTCAGGTTCCTGTGTCCGCAAGGACGTGGGGGTTCAAGTCCCCCTTCGCCCACACTCCACATGACCGGCCCGACCCCCGACCCCGTCGTCTTGCGGGCCCCGCACCTGCTCGACGGCACCGGTGCCGGGCCTGTCCCCGACGCCGCCCTGCTCGTCGAGGGCGGCCGGGTCGCCTACGTCGGCCCGGCGGCCGGCCTCCCCGAGGGCGCCGGCCGGCTCCAGGGCCTCGACTTCCCCGGGGCGACCCTGCTGCCCGGCCTGGTCGACGCCCACGTCCACCTGGTGGCCAGCGGCGGCCCCGACCTGGCCGCCGACGTGCCCAGGACCGAGGCCGAGCGGACCCTGGCCGCGGTCGTCAACGCCCGGCGGCAGCTGGAGGCCGGCGTCACCCTGGTCCGCGACCTCGGCAGCCCCGGGGCCGAGGCGGTGCTGGTCGGCCGGGCCGTGGAGGCGGGCAAGCTCCCCGGGCCGCGGGTGGTGGCCTCCGGGCCGGCGGTGACCATGACCGGTGGCCACATCCCGTACCTGGGCCGGGTCACCGACGGGGTCGACAACATGCGGGCGGCCGTGCGGGCCAACCTGGCCCTCGGGGCCCGCTGCATCAAGGTGGTGGCCACCGGCGGGGTCCTGACCCAGGGCGTCGACCCCCGCGAGCCCGCCTACACCCAGCCCGAGCTGGACGCCCTGGTCGACGAGGCCCACCGCCTTGGGCTGACCGTGGCCGCCCACGCCATCGGCGAGGGCGGGGTGGCGGCGGCGCTGCGGGCCGGGGTCGACTCGGTCGAGCACGGCATGTTCCTCGACGAGGGGGCCATCGAGCTGTTCCTCCAGACCGGGGCCCGCCTCTCGGCCACCTTCCTGGCTCCCCACGGGATCCTCGGCGGCCCCAGCGTGCCCACCTGGATCAAGGACCGGGCCCGCCCGGCCGCCGAGGCCCAGGCCCGCTCGTTCCGGGCCGCCGTGGAGGCCGGCGTGCCCGCGGTCGCCGGCACCGACGCCGGCACCCCCGACAACCCCCACGGCGGGGTGGCCCGCGAGGTCGCCTTCATGGCCGAGGCCGGCCTGGAGGTCCTCCTCGCCGTCAGGGCCGCCACCGGCGAGGCCGCCGACCTGCTGGGCGTCGCCGACCGGGGGGTCCTGCGCCAGGGCGCGGCCGCCGACGTGCTCGTCGCCGGGGGCGACGTGGCCGCCGACATCACCGCCCTCCAGCGCCCCCTGGCGGTGTTCCAGGACGGCCGCCGGGTGGTCTAGGCTGGCCGGACACGGTGTCTGCAGCGGAGGTGGTGCCCAGATGACCGTCGTGCAGCTTCCCGAGGAGCTGGTGGCGCTGCGGGAGGCGATCCGCACCTTCATCCAGCGGGAGATCGCCCCCAAGGAGGCCCAGTACGCCCAGGAGATCACCGAGACCGGCACCTTCGCCGCGCTCCAGGAGGAGAAGCGGGCGCTGCGGAAGCGGTCGGCCGCCGAGGGCTACTACTCGCTGTTCATGCCCGAGGAGGCCGGCGGCGGCGGGGTCGGCTACCTGGGCCTGGTCCTGTGCGTCGAGGAGTGCATGCGCCACGGCCTGCTCCTGGCCATGCCCGGCGGGGTGCTTCCCAGCGTCGAGGGTCCGACCCCGATCCTGCTCGACGGCACCCCGGAGCAGCAGGAGCGCTACCTCCAGCCGACCATGCGGGCCGAGCGGGAGGCCTGCTTCGCCCTGACCGAGCCCGACGCCGGTTCGGACGCGACCCGGATCCGCACCCGGGCCGAGCGCGCCGACGGCGGCTGGGTGCTCAACGGCCGCAAGCACTTCATCACCCACGGGGCCGAGGCCGACTACGTGATCCTGTTCGCCGTCACCGACCCGGGCAAGGGGGCCCGCGGCGGCATCAGCTGCTTCCTGGTCGACACCGACACCCCCGGGTTCGAGGTCGGCCGCCGCCAGCGGACCATGTACGACGAGCACCAGGCCGAGCTGGTCTTCACCGACTGCCGGGTCGGGTCCGACGCCCTGCTGGGCAAGGAGGGCTACGGCTTCTACTCGGCCATGCGCTGGATCAACGGCGGCCGGGTGTCGATCGCGGCCATGGCCGTCGGGGTGGCCCAGCACCTGTACGACCGGATGCTCGAGTACGCCAAGGTCAGGGAGGCGTTCGGCCGCCGGATCGGGGCCAACCAGTACGTCCAGGGGATGGTGGTGGACACCCTGGCCGAGCTCACCCAGGCCCGGCTGCTGGTCTACGACCTGGCCGCCCGCCTGGACGCCGGCGCCGACGGCCGCCAGGAGGCGGCCATGGCCAAGTACGTGGCCACCGAGATGGTCGGCCGGGTGGCCGACCGGGCCATCCAGGTGTTCGGCGGCAACGGCTACATGACCGAGATGGGCGTGGAGCGCTGGGCCCGGTTCGTGCGGGCCATGCGCCTGTACGAGGGCACCAGCGAGATCCTCAAGACCAACATCGCCAAGACCCTCGGCCTGGACGAGCCGACCCGGGCACCGGCCGCGGCGGCGGGACCGGCCCCCACGCCGTAGGATCAGCCCATGAGAACGCTACGGACCCGCTCGACCCTGCTGCTGGCCGCGGCCGCCTGGACCATCTGGGTGTGGGCGACCCGCATCTGGAACATCGTCAACGACCCAGCCCACGACGCCGCCTTCAAGGCCGTCCACAGCCTGCTCGCCCTGGTCTCGATCGCTTTCGGGATCGCCCTGGCCGTGGTCGGGCTGCGCATGCGCCGGGAGGCTCGCGCCGACCGTGAGATTGAGACGGCCGGGCGTGCCGGGTAGGCTGAGCCGCTCGTCGACCTGGGGGGGGTAGCTGCGGTGTTCATCCGGATTCTGCGCGGACAGGTCGCTGACGGTGCGGCCATCCTGGCCGCGGTCAACCGCTGGCGCGAGGAGCTCGGCGCCGGGGTGCTCGGCTGGCGGCGGCTGACCGCCGGGATCGGGGACGGCGGCGAGCTGGTCCTCGCCCTGCGCTACGACACCGAGGCGGCGGCCCGCAGCGACCGCGACCGGCCGGAGCTGGCCGCCTGGCAGGCCGCGGCCGACCGGCACCTGACCGGCCCCGGCCGCTGGTACGACTGCCCGGTGGTGCACACCATGAAGGACGGCGACACCGGCGAGGCCGGCTTCGTCCGGGTGGTTCAGGGCCGCCTGGCCGACCCGGTCCGGCTGGCCGCCATGCGGGCCGAGGTCGAGCGGACCCTGCGCGACCGCGCCCCCCACGTCCTCGGGGTGACCGTGGCCGAGCACGCCGACGGCACCGGCTTCACCGAGCTCACCTACCTCACCTCCGAGCGCGAGACCCGGGCCGCCGACCGCCAGATGCCGGTCGAGATGGCCGTCCAGCTCGGCACCGTCCGCAGCTATGTGGAGGGCCTTGAGGAAGTGGAGCTGAGGGAACCGCTGCTGGTCAGCCCGAGGGTCGCGGTCGCCTAGGGCGCCCGGTCGTCGGCGTCCAGGGTGGCCAGGGCGGCCGCCTGGGCCCTGGCCATGACGTCCTTGAGGGGGCGGCCGGTGGCCGAGGCCAGGCGGGCGCAGTCGGCGTACTCGGGGGCGACGTTGACCACCCGGCCGCCGTCGAGGCCGAGCTTGACCCGGACCTTGCCGCCGGGCACCGAGACCGTGATGACCCGCCGCTCCAGCATCCACTTGCGGACCGGCAGCCCGCGCACGCCGAGGGTCGAGGTCTCGCGCCACAGCAGCTCGCGCACGGCCGCGTCGGTCCCGGGGCTGCACAGCACCGACAGGGTGATGCCGGGCCGGCCCTTCTTCATGTGGATCGGGGTGAACCAGACGTCGGCCGCCCCGGCCTCGAACAGCCGCTCCAGCACCCAGGGAGCGAGCTCCGGGGTCATGTCGTCGAGGTTTGCCTCCAGCACCAGCCCGCCGTCGCCGGCCGGATCAGCTTCCGTGCGCTCGCCCAGCAGCACCCGGAGCAGGTTGGGCAGCTCGTCGAGCTGGCGGGTCCCGGCGCCGTAGCCGGTGGCGGCGACCCGCATCGGCGGCAGGTCGGTGAAGCGGCCGGCGCTGGCGGCCAGGATGGCCGCCCCGGTCGGGGTGGTCAGCTCGGCCGCGACTCCGCCGGAGTAGACCGGCACCCCTCTGAGCAGCTCGACCACCGCCGGGGCGGGCACCGGCAGGACCCCGTGCTCGCTGCGGTGAAGGCCGGTCCCGGTGGCCACCGGCGACGCCCACACCTCGGTGACGCCCAGGTCGTCCAGGAGCAGGGCGCTGCCGACGATGTCCACCACCGCGTCCACCGCCCCGACCTCGTGGAAGTGGACCTGGTCGACGGGCTTGCGGTGGATCCGGGCCTCGGCCTCGGCCAGCCGGCCGAAGGTGCCGAGGGCCCGGTCGCGGACCGGGGCCGGCAGGTCGGCCTCGCCGAGGGCCCCCCGCAGGTATGCCCAGGTGCGGATCACATGCGAGCGCTCGGCCCGGACCCGGACGTGGGTGGCCCCGATCCCGCCCCGCTCGACCTCGGTCACCTCGAGCTCGAACGGGTCGACGGGCAGCCCGGACAGCCCCGACCGCAGCACCTCGGCCGACCCGCCGGCGTCCAGCAGCGCCCCCAGCACCATGTCCCCGGCCACGCCGGCGAAGCAGTCGAAGTAGGCGAAGGTCATGGGCGGCCCCCGGGCCCCCGGCGCAGGATCCGTGCCGCCAGGGCACCGGCCCCGAACCCGTTGTCGATGTTGACCACGCTGACCCCGACGGCGCACGAGTTCAGCATGGCCAGCAGGGCGGCCAGCCCGTCGAAGGACGCCCCGTAGCCGACGCTGGTCGGCACGGCCACCACCGGGGCGGCCACCATCCCGGCGACCAGCGACGGCAGGGCGCCCTCCATCCCGGCCACCACCACCAGCACGTCGGCCGCCTGGAGGCGGGCCGCCTCGGCGAACAGCCGGTGAGCGCCGGCCACGCCGACGTCGGCCAGGGTGTCGACCCGGCAGCCGAACGCCTCGGCCGTGACCCAGGCCTCCTCGGCCACCGGCAGGTCGCCGGTGCCGGCGCAGACCACCCCGACCACGCCGGGCCTCGACCCGTCCGGCTCGGCCGCCCTGGCCACCAGCATCCCCGAGCGGGGATGCCAGCGGGCGTCGGGGACGACCTCCCGGACCGCCTCCGCGTGGTCGGCGGTGGCCTTGGTGACCAGCACCGGCGAGGCGTCCTGGGCGAGCAGCGAGGCCACGATCGTGGCCGCCTCGGCCGGGGTCTTGCCGGGACCGTAGACGACCTCGGGCCCGCCCCGCAGCGCCCGGTGGTGGTCGACCCGGGCGAAGCCGAGGTCCTCGAACGGCAAGGCGGCCAGGCGGGTCACGGCGTCCTCGGTGGACAGCTCGCCCCTGGCCACGGCGCCGAGAAGCTGTCGAAGCCGACCTTCATCCAAAGTTCCCGCATTGTAGCCCCGAAATCCGGCTGCGCCGGTCCGGTAGCCTAGGGGCATGCTGGATCTGAAGCTCGTCCGCGACGACCCCGAGGGGGTCAAGGCCGCCCTGGCCAAGCGCGGCCCCGGCCCCGCCGGGCAGGTCGACCGGCTGCTGGAGGCCGACGCCGCCCGCCGGCGGCTGGTCACCGAGGTCGACGCCCTGCGGGCCGAGCAGAAACGCCGGAGCAAGGAGGTCGCCCGGGCCGCCCCGGAGGAGCGGGCCCAGGTCCTGGCCGGCCTCAAGGAGCTGTCGGACCGGGTCGGGGAGGCCGAGGCCCGCCTGCGGGCCGCCCAGACCGAGCTGGCCGAGCTCCAGGCCCGCCTGCCCAACCTGCCCGACCCGGCCGCCCCGGCCGGCGGCGAGGACGACTCGGTCGAGCTGCGCCGGGTCGGCACCCCCAGGGACTTCGACTTCGCTGTCCGCGACCACCTGGAGCTGGGCGAGCTGCTGGGGGCGATCGACACCGTCCGGGCGGCCAAGGTGTCGGGGGCCCGCTTCGGCTACCTGACCGGCCCGGGGGCGCTGCTCGAGTTCGCCCTGGTCCGCTTCGCCATGGACCGGCTCACCGCCGCCGGGTTCGTGCCCATGATCCCCCCGGTGCTGGTCCGGCGGGAGGCGATGTTCGGGACCGGCTTCCTGCCCACCGACGAGCAGCAGATCTTCCGCACCGCCGACGACGGCCTGTACCTGGCCGGCACCTCGGAGGTGCCGCTGGTCTCCTACCACAGCGACGAGCTGCTCGACCCCGGCGCCCTGCCGATCCGCTACGCCGGCTTCTCGACCTGCTTCCGCCGCGAGGCCGGGTCCTACGGCAAGGACACCCGGGGCATCTTCCGGGTCCACCAGTTCGACAAGGTGGAGATGGTGTCGTTCGTGCTCCCCGAGGCCTCGGCCACCGAGCACGAGCTGCTGCTGGCCCGCGAGGAGGAGATCCTCCAGGCCCTCGAGCTGCCCTACCGGGTGGTCGACATCGCCGCCGGCGACCTCGGCGGCTCGGCCGCCCGCAAGTTCGACTGCGAGGCCTGGATCCCCTCCCAGGGCACCTACCGGGAGCTCACCTCGACCTCGAACTGCACCGACTTCCAGGCCCGCCGCATCGGCTGCCGGGTCAGGGACCCCGAGGGCAACCGCCCCCTGCACACCCTCAACGGCACCGCCGTGGCCGTCGGCCGCACCATCGTCGCCCTGCTCGAGAACCACCAGCAGCCCGACGGCTCGGTCCGGGTCCCGGCCGCCCTCCAGCACTACCTGGGCACCGAGCTCATCCAGCCGAGCAAGTAGCGCCGGGCCCATCCGACGCGAGCCGATTGCCCCGCGGGTGGTGGCTCGTCAAGCTGAGCCGGGATACGTCGATCAGCCGGCGATCCCCGGCTGCTGGAGGAGGCCCGGCGCCTCCGGGGAGCTGGCCGAGCAGGCCAAGCGGGAAGCGTAGCCCGCCGGCCATGGAGGCGACCGAGGTCGGCGGCCTGCGCCTCCGCTCGTGCCCGCTGAGAACCGGGGGTTCCCGACCTGGTGCGGACCCAGCGCGGACCAGGGACCGGTTCGGCCGGCCGGGCACGGGAAGGCCGATCCTTACGGTCGCATGAGGCCGCCAGGTGTCCATGCCGCCATCTTCGAGCCACTGGGGTCCTCGGGGCTCCTCGGCCAGTAGCTGCGCCATCCGGGCAACGCACTCGTTGCAGATCCACACTGCCGCCAGGGCTGAGGTGTTTGGATCCCTGACGCGACGCTTCGCCTCGAAGAGTCCCGCGACCTGCTCGAAGGGCTTGCCGCAGAACTGGCAGACGATAGGGGAGGGTCAAAGGGCTCTATGGTCTGGGGCTTCTCGTCGTCGGCCTGGAGGCCGTCTGATGTGGTACGCGGGTGGCACGGCCGACGAGAACGACGGTGCTTGCACCAGCACGCCGGGGATCCGTGTGACACTGAGCCGCGATGCACACCGAGTATTTCCACCGATGGATGGATCTGCTCGTCGCCCGGCTCGAACCGGCCGAGCCGGTGCTGGCGCGGGGCAGGGCCTTCGAACCACGTGACGCGCTCGGGTTCGACCTGGCCACGGCGATCAGCGGTCCTGGCTGCGCGGTGGTCGTGACCGAGCGCTGTGTGCTGTGGGTGGGCCGCGACGACCAACGATGGGTCAGGTCGCTCCCGTTGGATCTGGTGAGGTCCTACACCGAGATCACCCAGGCGCATCGGTATGCGCTGGCCCTGGACCACCGGAGCATCGACCGCTTGCAGTGGGCCCCGGCGCACCAGCTGCTCTGGTGGTCCTGGGGCAACGCCGAGGCGGTCCGACCTGTCACCAGCAGCGTGCTGGCATTTAGCCGTCGCGACACCGAGGCGGCACGAGCGATCAGGAGTCGGCTGCGGGCGATTGGAGTCCCGGTCAGCGAGCCACGCTCGCTGCCGAAGCACCGACGGCCGGATGAGGTGGGCGAGTTGCGCCGCCATGCCTCGCGGCCTCAGTGCGGCCCCGGAGCGGGGTGAGCGCCGCCGATGTGGTTCGGCGACGCTTTGCACTGCGAGGCTGGGTGGAGGTGAGGGGATTTGAACCCCTGGCTTCCTCCGTGCGAGAGCGAACCGGGGGGTCAGGCCACCAGCAATGCTGGTTGATGGATGCCGCTAGGCAGGGCGTTACCCGACCGATGGTGTCCGCTGTTGTCCGCGATCCTCCGATCGGCTGTGGCTCCGATCTGGCCCCAGTCCATCGTTGAGTGCAGTACTGGCGCAGTTAGGATGCGCCGGACGATAACGCAAGCGGTGACCAATGGCCGCAAGGAGAGAGCCAATGACCTCTACTTCCAGGAACTTCGCAGCGATCCTGCTGCTTCTACTGGTCGCGGTGGAGTTCGGTGGCGGTTCGCTGCTGACCCTGCTGACCCGGCGCATCCCCGGCTACCTCGACAACCCGCTTCGCCAGAACATGTGGCGGGCCGGGCACGCCCACCCAGGCGTATGGCTCGTGCTCGGCCTGGTCGGCATGCTCTATGTCGACCAGACGCCGCTGTCGGACGGCCTGAAGTCGCTGGTACGGGTGACGCTGCTCCTGGCGCCGATCCTGGTCTCCCTCGGCTTCTTCCTGTCGGTGCTGTCGCCGAAGGCGGAACGGCCCAATGGGCTTATCAACCTGATCTACCTGGCCGCGCTCCTGCTGGCGGTCGGAGTGGTGACCCTGGGCATCGGCCTGTTCCAGGCGTGATCCTGAGCGCACAAACTCCACGGTGACCGGAGGGCGAGGCCGGTTCCCCGGTGACTGTCGTGTCGTTGCCCGCCTGCGGGCGGCCGGCCTTGAATTCGTGGAGAACTCCACACAACGAACCTCACCAGCACGGACGCGACGGAGCGGAACGCCGGCATGCTTCGCATCGCACCGCCGTCGGCATGAGCGGGACGGAACTCCGGGCCTACAGTGCAGCAGTGGCACAGAGAGCGAGCATCGACACGGCCCGGCTGCTGCTGCGACCGTGGCAGTCCGATGATCTGGCCGAGTTCACCCGGCTGCTCACCGATCCGGTGGTCACCCGCTTCATCGTGGCCTCGACTCCGTTCAGCCCCGAGGACGTGGCCGAGGTCCATGCGCGGACCCTGGAGCAGTGGGAGCGCAACGGCTTCGGCCCGTGGGCGGCGATCGAGAAAGCAACCGGCCGCTGGGTCGGCCGCATCGGCCTGGACGAGCTGCCCCACTGGCCCGGCCCGCACAAGGTCGAGGTCGGTTGGGAGCTGCATCGAGAGTTCTGGGGCCGCGGCCTGGCCACCGAGGGCGGCCGAGCCGGGGTCCGACACGGCTTCGAGGCCGTCGGGTTAGAGCGGATCATCAGTGCCACCATGGCGACCAACACGGCGTCGCGGCGGGTGATGGAGAAGTGCGGGCTGCGGTTCCAGGGCGAGTTGGCGATGGCCGGGACGACGGTGGCCTGGTACGCGATCGACCGGGCCGACTGGCAGGCTGAACAGGTCAGCACGCCAGAAGGCAGGAGGCCGCGGCCACCTGGTCACGCTGGCGCTGAGGTGCCCTGATGCCGGTTCGGGCGGTGGCGTTCGACGTCGGCGGCGTGCTGGAGGTCCCGACCAACAATGACCTGGAGGGCCGCTGGGAGCAGCGCCTTGGCCTCGCACGGGGAGAGTTCTTCCAGCGGCTGCGCCAGTCCGGGCTGGGCAGGGACGCGAACCTGGGCAGGGTCTCAGAGGTCGAGTTCGCCCAGGCGCTCGGTCGGCTGTACGGGCTGGATCAGCCGACTACTGAGGAGCTGCTGGTTGATCTGTGGGGACTGGTATGTGGGTGAGCTGAACACCGAGCTGGCCGACTACTTCCAGGGTCTGTGGCCACGCTAGGAGGCCACGATGGCCAAGCCCTGGCGATGCAGAGTCCGACTCCACCGCTGGCAGGCGCCTTCGCGGGGCAAACGCCCAGTGGCACCGCGAATGCCGCGGCTGAAGTTGCCGCGCTCCGAGTCGGGCGATTGGATCTGCTACGTGGGACCGCCCGCGTGGTTGAGGCCGCTCCCGAGGTAGATGGCCATCTGCATTGGGGCGGAGTCAAAACCCATGAGGCGCGTACGGTTCGGCTGCCCCGGTCGATCACTGACCAGTTGGCGGCTACCTGACTGGTCACCCCCGCGATCGCGACGCCCTGGTGTTCACGTCACGCTGGTCGCGCCGCTTCGCTGGTCGAAGTGGGCAAGGCATTCTTCAAGCCGGCCCTTCGCGCCGCTGGCCTGCCCGAGGGCCCACGACCGTACGATCTGCGGCACACCTGCGCGTCGTTGATCACCCAGGGAGCGAGCGTCAAGGCGGTCCAGGCCCAGCTGGGTCACGCGACCGCCAGCATCGTCCTTGACACCTACGGGCACCTGTTCCCCTCTGAGATGGAGGCCCTGGCCGACCGTCTGGAGCAGGCCCGGACGGCCGCTCTAGGGAACCGGGAGCGGACCCCACGCGGACCAGCCGTCGTCTACCTCAGCGAAGCCGCTGGTAGTTGACGCGGAGGAGGTGGGATTCGAACCCACGGGGCCCTCTCGGGTCCGGCGACTTTCAAGGTCGCTGCCTTCGGCCGCTCGGCCACTCCTCCGGGCCGTAGTGTAGGGGTCCGGAGGCGGGGTCAGCCGGTCAGCGGCGGCGCAGGCGCCGCCACCCGGTGGGCCGCGGGGGTGGGCGTCGGCGGCGGGCCAGGATGGCCAGGAGGGCGGTGCCGACCGCGGTCAGGCCGCCGAGGGCGGCGGCGAGCCAGCGGCCGCGGGGGGTGCCCTGGACCACGGTGGCGAGCTGGCGGCGTGACTCGATCACCATGTCCCGCTGCTCCATGCGGCGGCCGAGCTCCATCAGGGTGTCGTCGTCGATCAGGTCCTCGATGGCGGTGAGCACGGACGAGTCCTCGTCGTCGAGGTGGGTGCGGACCTGCTCGACCAGCACGGTCAGCTTGGCCTTGCGCGAGGCGTCGTCGTCGCCGTCGGTCAGCTCGTCAGTCAGCCGCTCGACCAGGCGGTGCTGCTCAAGGGCCCGGTCGAGCGAGGTCAGGTCCATCTCGGCCCGCCGGGCGCGCTCCCGGAAGATCGTGTAGAGGATGGACTCCTCCTGGTCGACGTGGTGGCGGATGGCGGACTGGAGCTGCCCGAGGAGCGCCTCGCGCTCGCCGTCGTCCCCGTCGAGCCGCTCGCACCGCTCCAGCAGCGCCTCGAGCCTGCGATGGTCCTCCCGGACCAGGGTCAATGCATCCATGCCCATCCTTGCCGTCGGCCGTTCCAGGAAGAGTGCTCCGGCGCCCGGCAGGTCAAACCGCGCCGGGCCGCCCGATCAGGCCCGGGACCGGCGAAGTCGCGCGGGGCCTGGTCCAGGTCGTCCTTGAGTGGCACCCGGCCTCGGCCAGCTGCCGGCAGACCTGTCGAACTGGCGCCGGTCGATCGAGATCGGCTCCTCCGGCCAGCGGGTCGGGGTTGTGCCGGATGAAGTCGGCGATCCGGCGCAGGGCGACATAGCCGGCCCGGATGCACAGCTCGGCGTCGGCGCCGCGGGAGCGGTCGACCGTCGAGGCCGGCAGCGAGGCCCTGTCCAGCGCAGCCCCCCGACGCCGGCACCCCACGAGTGCTCCCAGTGGGGCGAGCCTGAGCGGCCCGTCCAGGGCCAGGTCGCGGTCGGGGCCTCGAAGCTCCTGGCCCGCGAACCGCGCAGCCGGAACAGCACCCGCACGGCCGCGAACACCCACCTGGCGATCACCACCGGAACTGCCCTGGGCATGACCAGGGGCATGATCGCCGACAGCACCGTCGACACCACCATCAGCACTCCGACCCCGAAGGCGAGAACCGCCAGTACGGTGGTCGCCCC
>DATABK010000475.1:0-5792 GCA_036259695.1 Actinomycetes bacterium
GTACGGGCACTTCTCGCGAGAGACCCTGGTCGAGGCCGTTATGATCCGAGTCCTCGAGCGAGAATGTCTTCCGAGCCGACATTCCTGTGCGCTGGCCGACCGGCGCCTACTTGCCAGCCACGTCACCCTCCCCCAACGGAGCCGCCAACCGTCCTCCAGGCGAATGGCTGCGGGCCGGCGCCGAGCACGACCCCTGCTCCCAAAGCCAGATCGAGGAGGATCGTCACCTGGCGAGGCGGTGAACCGCGCAGGTCACGGCGGCTGTGGTGTTGTCCGTGGGTCTCCGCTCGGGACCGTTGGCGACTGTAGTGAATGGCAGGCTAGTGGCACGGCCGGTGAGGACGACCGCGCCTCCACTCTGGCGGCGACGGTGCCAGCTCAGGCGTTGGGCGAGACCCGTCCCGGGGAGCACTTGCCTCGTTGGCAAGCCTCCGTAGGGGCGCGGCAGCCGAGGTGCTAGCTCGCGGATGGGCAGCTGTGAGGCTGTGACGTGGTGATGCCAGACTCCTGAATATGGGAGTGCGTCTGAGGAGGCGGAATGCATGGTGGCGTGGCACTACTTACCGACCATGTCGCACGGTTCAACGCCGGGGTTCGCAGCGGAGACTTCGGACCGATGGTGGATGGGTTCACCGAGGATGCGGAGCTGGTATTCGAAGGCGTTCCGGTCGGCCCGTTTCGTGGGCGTGAGGCGATTTCGGCGGCCTACCGAATGCAGCCGCCCGACGACGAGATCCAGCTGCTGGATGTTGCGCAGGACAGTGAGGGGCGGGTGGTCGCGTCCTACGCCTGGCGCAAGCGTCCCGGCGTACGGGCAGGAGCACTGGTCCTGCTACCTCGTGAGGAGCGGATCGCTCGTCTGGTGATTCACTACGGTGACGACGGCAGGCCTGCGGTCGGCTAGTCGGGTCGGGTGCGTAGGGTCTGCCGGCCGAGGACGGCCGCCGCAGGCGGCCGCCCGCAGGGACCGGCCCTTAGATCCAGTGAAGGAACTTCTCACAGCTGGTCAACGCTAGCTTCGTACACCTGGATCGACAGCAGCGACGAGGACGTCAGCTCAGTGGCGTGAGGGCATTCAGGGCAGCCTGGAGACGTTCACCATCCGGGGATGGTCGCTTCGCCCCAGCAGCGGCAGCAGGGCGTCGGTGAGCCGCCAGGGGCCGAACAGGTTGACCTCCAGGACCTGGTGGGCGGCGGCCAGGTCGGTGCCGGAGCCGTCTCGGACCAGTCAACGTCGGCGGCGTTGTTGACCAGCACGTCGACGCGGCCGGGGTCGTCTTCAAGGGCCTGGGCGCCGGCGCGGACGCTGGCGTCGTCGGTGACCTGCAGGCCGACCTTCAGGGCGCGGACGTCGCCGCCGGCGCTGAGCTCCTCGGCCGCCGCTCGGGCATGGTCGGCGTCGCGCGCGCTGACCAGGCACGGTGGCGCCACGCTCGGCGAGCTGCCTGGCGACCTCCTTGCCGATCCCCCTGGCCGCTCCCGTCACCAGGACCACGCGTCCCTGCGTGTCGGCCTCCTTGGCAACCTCGATCAGATCTTGGTCTCATGCCGGACTGCCGGGTCGGTGGGGAGAGGTGAGGAGCGAGCTGGCGGGCGCCGGCGGGTGAGCCGGCTGGGCCACCACACCCGGTCGCCGAGCAGGTAGACGGCGGCCGGCACGACCAGCGAGCGGACCACGAAGGTGTCGAGCAGCACTCCGAAGGCGACGATGAAGGCGACCTGGGTCAGGATCAGCAGCGGCAGCACGACCAGGGCGCCGAAGGTGGCGGCCAGCACCAGCCCGGCCGAGGTGATCACCCCGCCGGTGACGGCCAGGGCGCGCAGGATGCCCCGGCGGGTGCCGACGGCGAGCGACTCCTCCCGGGCCCGGGACATCAGGAAGATGTTGTAGTCGACGCCCAGGGCGATCAGGAACACGAACCCGATCAGCACCACTCCGGGGTCGGAGCCGGGGAAGTCGAACAGCTGGTTGAAGGCCAGGGCGGCGATCCCCAGCGTGGCCGCGAAGCTCAGGACGACGGTGGCCGTGAGCAGCAGCGGGGCGACCAGGGAGCGGAGCAGCAGGGCGAGCACCGCGGTGATCACGAGCAGCACGACGGGGATGATCACCGCCCGGTCGCGCTCGGTGGTCTGGCGGGTGTCGAGGTCGGTGGCGGTGGCCCCGCCGACCAGGGCCCGCGGCTCGGCCGCCCGGACGGCCTGGCGGAGCTGGCCGACGGTGGCGATGGCGGCGTCGCTGTCGGCCGGGTCCTGGAGGGTGGCGTCCAGCTGCACCAGCCCGTCGACCACCTTGGGCTCGGCCCGGCCTCCCTGGGGGGCCTCTCCAGGCGGCCCGACGAGGCTGCCGAGGCCGGTGTCGGCGACCGGGGCCACCTGGGCCACGCCGGGGACGGCGCCGGCGGCCCGGGCGCCGGTGTCGGCCGAGCCGGCCGGGGTGACGATCACGGCCGGGCTGCCCACGCCGGCGTCGAAGTGGCGGGCCAGCACGGCTTGGCCGTCGACCGCCTGGGACCGGCCGCGGATGGTGTCGGCCAGGGCGATGCCGTCGGCCTTCAGGGTGGGAAGGAAGGCCGCCCCGGCGAGCAGGAAGGCCGCCGTGCCGGCCAGCACCGGGACGGGGCGGCGCCGGATCAGGCCACCCACCCGGCCCCACAGGCCCCCCTGTTCGGGCGCCTCGCTGCCGGCCTGGGGCCGGAAGGGCCAGAAGGCGGCCCGGCCGAGCAGGGTGAGGGCCGCCGGCAGGAAGGTCAGCGCCACCAGCATGGCGAAGACCACGTTGACCGCCGAGATGGGGCCGAGGCCGCGGTTGGAGGCCAGGTCGGACAGCAGCAGGCAGAGCACGCCCAGGATCACGGTGGCCCCGGAGGCCACGATCGGCGCCACCGACCGGCGCCAGGCGACTGCCATGGCCTGGTACTTCGAGGGGTGGCGGCGGAGCTCCTCGCGGTAGCGGGCCACCAGCAGCAGCCCGTAGTCGGTGGCGGCCCCGACGACCAGGATCGAGGCGATGCCCTGGCTCTGGCCGTTGACGGTGATCAGGTCGTTGCTGGCCAGCAGGTAGGCAACGGCGTTGGCGGCGCTCAGCGCCAGTGCGGCGGTCCCGATGACCAGCAGGGGCAGGATCGGGCTGCGATAGACGACCAGCAGGATCAGCAGCACGATGCCGAAGGCGGCCAGTAGCAGCAGCCCGTCGATGCCGGCGAAGCCGTTGGCGAAGTCGGCGAAGACCCCGCCCGGGCCGGTGACGTAGGCGGTTGCGCCGGGCACCTGGACGACCCCGCGGATCTCCTCGACCGTCTCCACGATGCCTTCGCCCAGGTCGGTGCGGAGCGGCGCGATCACTTGGAGGGCCTGGCCGTCGTCGGAGGGGATGGGCGGCGACACCGGCCCGGCCAGCCGGTCGCCTTCCTCCAGGACCGTCCGGATCTCGGCCAGACGGGCGCTGACGGCCTGCCTGGTGTCGGCCCCGACGCCCTCCGGGCGCTCCCAGACGATGATCAGGGGCAGCGACTGCTCGTCCTGGAACCGCTGCTGGAGCTCGGCCACCCGGGTCGACTCGGCGCTGTCGGGGAGGAAGGCGGCGTTGTCGTTCTCCTGCAGGCCGGTCAGCCTGGCGCCGACGGCGTTCAGCGGTCCGGCCGCGGCCAGCCAGGCCACGGCCACCAGGGCGGGCAGCAGCCAGCGCAGCCGACGAGCCAGGGGGGACATGGGCACTCCTTCCGACGGGGTACACTCCCGCGATCGTTCGGCCGTCGATCTACTAGATGACAAATAATCTTGATCATCGAGATACTATCGGGGTCGGCGGGGCCCGCAACTCAAAGGACGACCACATGCCAACCGACACCACCAGTGGGGAGGACCCGCGCCAGCGGCTCGCCTACCTGCTGCGGCGCATCAACGTGGAGCTCGACCAGCTGGGGCACGAGTTCGCCGTCCAGCACCGGCTGCACCCCACCGACATGCGGGCCCTGGTCGCCGTCATGGACGCCGCCCGCGGCGGCCACACTATGACCCCCGGCCGGCTCGGCGAAGAACTGAACCTGACCTCCCCCTCGGTCACCGCCCTGGTCGACCGGCTGGAACGCCAGGGCCACCTGCGCCGCGTCCGCGACCAGCGCGACCGCCGCCGGGTCACCCTCGAGATCGAGCCGCGCGCCCTGACCCTTGGGGCAGAGTTCTTCGGGCCGCTCAACAACGAGCTGCTGGCCGCCATGGAGGCCTTCAGCGACGCCGAACTCCAGGTCGCCGACCGCTTCCTGGAGGCCATGACCGAGGTCATCGTGGCCAACCGGCGCGCCCGCCGGCCGGCGGACGCCACCTGAACGGCCTGCGGCCAGCGACCAAGGGCCCACATCCGGCCCAGGCGGCCGACTCTGGCTACTGGTCGATCGCCAACGTGTCGGCGATCCCGGACGCGCCGCAGCTGCTGATCCCCCCGGCCCGCCACGGCAACCTCGCAAGGACGGCAAGCCTCGGAATCCCGAAGCGACAGCCTGCGCGCCGCGATGCTCGCCAGGTTCGCAAGCGAACCGGGTACGGCCAGCTAGGCCCCGCGTAGGCGCACCATCGAGCCGGTCTTCGGCCAAGTCAAGACCGTCCAGGGCGGCTGGCGGTTCATGCGACGGGGCTGCAGTCCTGCCAGGCCGAGTGGAAGCTGCTGTGCGCCACCCATAACCTGCTCAGGCTCTGGCGGGCGACCATGGCCACCACCTGCTGACCGGCACCAACCGCCAGGCGCCACCCCCGCCACCCTGACAGGATCGGACGATCGTCTCATCGCCGCCACCGGCGGTTCTCCGGCCGTGGCCGCGGCAACCGGCGGCGCCTCTGTGTAACAGGCTCCTTATCGACCAGCCTCGTCACGGCCCTTATGCTCGACCGGTGCTGACCGAGACTGATCTTGAGCTGGGCGACGGCCGCACGCTGCATGTCTACGACGCCTCGGCGGATGGCCGTGACGCCCGCCTCACGGTGTTCTGGCACCACGGCACACCGAACCTTGGCGCGCCCCCCGAACCGCTGTTCCCGGCCGCCGCCCGGCGTGGCATCCGCTGGCTGTCGTATGACCGGCCTGGCTACGGCCGATCAACCCCGCAGCCGGATCGGGACCTGGCCGCAGCGGCCGCTGAGGTGGCCGCCGTGGCCGATGCGTTGGGCATCGGGCGCTTTGGGGTCATGGGCCATTCCGGTGGGAGCACCTTCGCCCTGGCCTGCGGCGCGCTGCTGGGCGAGCGGGTCCTGGGCGTGGTCTGTGTGGCCGTCCTGGCGCCCTTTGGCGCCGAGGGGCTGGACTGGTTCGAGGGCATGGCCGCCGGCGCGGCCAGGCTGCGGGCCGCGACCCAGGGCCGGGCGGCGCTGGAGGCCTTCTTGGCCGCCAGCGAGTTCGACCCGGAAGAGTTCACCCCGGCCGATCATGCCGCCCTGGCGGGTGACTGGTCGTGGCTGGGCGAGGTCGCCGGGCAGGCCCTGGAGGGCGGTCTGGGCGGGATGGTGGACGACGAGCTGGCCTACGTCGGCCCGTGGGGGTTTGCTCCTGGGCAGGTCCGGGCGCCGGTGCTGTTGCTGCACGGCGGCCAGGACCGAATCGCGCCCAGCGCCCACGCCAGGTGGCTGGCAAGCCGAATCCCCTCGGCAGAGTTGTGGCTGCGCCCAGAGGACGGGCACATCTCGGTCCTGAACTCCGCCGAGGCGGCCTTGGACTGGCTGCGGGAGCACGCCAGCCAGGGCAGACCCTGGTGAGACGGTCAAGCCGGACTTCACAATGGTTGGAGCTTGCGCGCGCAGATCAG
>DATABK010000476.1:0-4667 GCA_036259695.1 Actinomycetes bacterium
GGGGGGGGGGCCGCCCCCCCCCCCACGCCAGTTACCGGATGGCGGCGGTCGACCACTCCGTCTTCCACCGTCTGAGCCGTTCGATCTCGTCCTGTTGGGTGTCGATGATCTGCTGCGCCAGTCGTGTGACCTCAGGCAGCGAGCCGTCCTTGAGCTCGGTGTTGGCCATGTCGATGGCGCCCTGGTGGTGAGCGGCCATCATCTCGACGAAGGCCAGGTCGAACTCGGTGCCATTGGACTCCATGAGGCGGCGCATGTCGGCGTCGCTCATCATTCCCACGTCAGCGAGATGCAGAGCTCCTCGAGTGATCGCATTCGAGGTTGGCCTGGGTCGGCGTCGAAGCATGGGCGGCGAGCCCGCGCTTCCCGGCGAAGGGGTCATGCCCGTGGCCATGGCCCGCGAGCATGAAGATGTGCATGGCGACCAGGCCCGAGAGCCCGACGATCACCGCCGTGACACTCGCATCGCGCGAGCCTAACTGGTAGCGGCGGATTGTGCATCCCGGTTGCGACAAGTTGTCGTAGCGGCACGATGCTGCGGCGCCTTGCCCTGTCGCCGACCTCCGATAGGGCACTCCTTGGCCAGGATACGGTATGGGGGTATGCTGAGGCCGGCTCCCACTCTCGAGGTGCAGATGCGCGGATACACAGAGAACAAGCAGGACCTCCAGGTCCGCCTGCGGCGGATTGAAGGGCAGGTGCGCGGCTTGCAGCGGATGGTCGATGAGGACGCCTACTGCATCGATGTCCTCACCCAGATCTCCGCGGCCACAAAGGCGCTCCAGTCGGTCGCCGTCGAGCTGCTGGACGACCACCTGGGCCACTGCGTCCGCGAGGCGATCGCCAGCGGCGGTCCGGACGCCGAGGCCAAGGTCGCCGAAGCCTCGGCCGCCATCGCCCGGCTCGTTCGATCCTGAGTTGCTTATCCGAAGGGTTCCGCACCCCTTCGTCGACAGGGGATGGCCGTGGCGCCCCACCGCCCTGGCGGCCCTCACCGTCACCGTCGCGATCGGCGTCGCGCTGCTGTCGCCCGCGGCCGTCCGACACGACCGACGATGACAGCCGCACGGACCCCCAGCCCACTGGCGGGGCGGTCGCTGCGCGCACCAGTGCTGTGGGGCATCGTCTTCGGCGTCATCCAGGCCGCGGCACCGCTCGGCTTCTGGTGGCTTGACCCTGCGACCGTCTATGCCCTCTCGTTGACCCTGATCGCGGCCGTCTACATCGGCTTCGCGGTGGCTGACGGACGGCCGAGGGTCATCGCCGTCGAGGCCGGGATCGCCGCAGCCTTTGTGGTGGTCGCCGCAGCGGGCGTCACCGGACCGGCGTGGCTGCTGGTGGTTGGCCTCACCGGCCATGGGTTCAAGGACCTCTGGCAGCACCGCCGCCACTTTGTTGCCAACACTCGCTGGTGGCCGCCGTTCTGCCTGGTCGTCGACTGGGTCGCCGCCGCCATCCTGGTTGTGCTGCTCGCCGTCGGCGTCGACTTCCACCACTAGAACCGAGACGACCGACTACTTCCCGATGAGTCCCTGCTCAACGTCGCACCGAGATGTGCACGTGGTCGTCGTGGCGCAGGGTCGGGTTGCAGTTACATGGATCCGACGGGTGCCGGTAGGCATGCCAGCCCTCCCCTCCGGTCCAGATGCGGCCGTTGAAGATCACATACTTCACCTCCAGCGCCCAGGCGTTGTCGGCGGCCCAGTTCGCGACCCGCCAGCCCAACGCCCGGCCCTGGGCGCCCGGGTGGCTGACGAACACGTCCAAGGCCCGGCCCCTCGGATGGTCGCTGCCTGGCACGGACCCGGTGGGCCGCCAGCCCCCGATGGCGCGAATGTCGAAGATGCGGGTCACCAGCCCATAGAGGCGCTTGGCGGTCGGCGTCAGCCGCTGGTAGCTGGCCGCGCTCGGGCCGGAGGGGCCGTGCTCGTCCTCATGGAGGATCGTCGGGCCCTGGCTGCCACTGGCACGCTTGGCTGCCGCCTGGGCGGCGCGGCGGCTGGCTGCCTCCTCGGCCCTGGTGGCCCCCAGGATCCTGGTTGACTGCCGGCGCAGGCTGCCCTGGCGGACCTGGAGGAAGGCGATCTTGCGTTCCAGGGTGCGCTTGGCGGCCGCTCGCGCGGCCCGGATCTGCTCGAGTTCGGCGGCGCGAGCGCGCATGAGGGTCTTTGCCTCGGCCGCTGACCGCTCGGCGGCGGCGGCCCGCTGGCTTGCTTCCTCGGCTTCCACGCGAGCTTCCACCAGCCCGGCCAGCTCGGCGTTGGCCGCCTCGGCCACCTCGCCGAGCAGCTTGGTCCGGTCCAGCAGGTCGGCGATGGTGTCCGCGTCGGCCAGAAGGGTGAGCAGCATCGACGGAGCGCTGTTGACGTAGGTCTCACGGGCCCGCCGATTGATCAGTGCCTGCTGGGCATCAACCTCCAGCTTGGCCAGGAGCGCCTCTCGTACCGCCTGGGCCCGCCTGGCCCGGGCCCGCCGGTAGCGTCCCTCCGCCTTGGCCAGTGCCGAGCGGGCGGCAGCGAGGTCACGGTCTGCCTGCACGAGGGCCCGGGCCACCTGGTCGGCATCGGCCCGGGCATCGGCCAGCACCCTGGCGATCGCGTCGAGCTTGTCCTGGACCTGGGAGAGCTCGGCTTGGTCCTGGTGCCGAGCCTGCACGGGAGCAGCGAGCAGGGAGCCGAGCAGGCCGGCCACAACCACCAACATCCCAGCGCGCCGTGCGGCGGAGCCAATGGCGAAGGGCACCTGACCTCCGTGGCGATCGGGGAACAGAGGAGAGCATCGACAGGGTTGGACGCCCCTTGAGCAGCATCCGGTTCCCGGACCATCGGCCAGCGCTGGGAGCCAGCCGCCGCGGCGGCGCGTGGACGCGGCCTAGCTCCAGGCTTCAGCCCGGATGCGACGAGGGGTCAGGCTGACGTCGGCCAGGCCCTACCACAGCAAGTGCCAGTACACCGACCACCACCAGCATCGCCCGGTGGCGGCCATCTGCTGCATCCATCGGGGTGCTGCTCCTTGATGCTGAGCTGTGGCAGTCGGATGCCAGGCGGCAAGGCCTCAGCCGGTCGGCCGGCTGTACCCGACAATCTCGCCCTGGAAGGCCGGCTGGAGCTTGACCGTGCTGCCCGTGTGGGTGGCGGAGATCTGCTGCCCATTGCCCACATAGAGCGAGACATGGGAGATGGGGCTGTACCGGAAGATCAAATCACCGGGTTGCAGCTCGCTTCGTGTCACCTGACGGCCGATGCCGATCTGGGCTCGGCTGGAGTGGGGCAGCGACACGCCAGCCTGCGCCCACGCCATCATGGTCAGCCCGGAGCAGTCAAAGGACCCAGGCCCGGTCGCGCCCCACTGATAGGGTTTCCCGAGCTGAGCATAGGCGTAGCGGATCACCGCCCCCACGTTGCCGCTGACCGCCGTGGGCGGGGGAGTGGGGGCTGGGCTGCCGGCCGAGGGGGCCGTGGTCGCCGGCCGGTCAGCCGCCGCGGCCCGGCGGCGCTCGGCCGCCCGTAGCTGCGCCAGCGTCCGCTCGGTCTGGGCGACCAGCTGCTCGATCCTGGCCTTCCGCCCGGCCATCTGGTCAAGGATCGCCGCCTGCTTGCGCTCGACCGCGGCCAATTCGTTCGCCCGGGCCTGTGCCGAGCGCTCGATGGCCCGTGCGGCCAGGACCTGATCGGCATCGTGGGTCGCCAGCAGGTCGAGCAGTTGCGCCCGCTCCAGGGCATCGGTCGGATCACCGGCGGCGAGCAGCGAGGCGAGGTCATTGGCCGGGCCCTGGACATAGGCCACCGCCGCGCGGGCGGCGATGCTGGCCCGGGCGTCGACCAGCTGGCTGCGGACGCCATCCAGCTGCCCCTGCATGATCCGGATGGATTTCCGCGTCCGCTCAACCGCCAGCTTGGCCTGAAGGTAGTCTTCGACCTGCTGGTCAGCTTGCCCGTTGAGGCCTTCGAGCCGCCGTTGCAGGTCGCTGGCGCTCGTCGGGGTAGCCGCAGCCGGGCCAGCGGCCGCCGCCAGCAACGTCGACCCCGCCGCCATCAAGGCGGCAACCACCACGATGCTGATGAGGTGAGCCGGCAATTGGCCTGGGGGACGCCGTCGACCGTAGGGCAAGTCTGGAACCTCCTGCTTGCACAGCGACGGGAACGCCAAGGCCGGCAGCCGGTGGGGGCCGACTGCCTGGCCGTGCGTAGCTCGCCGCTCCTGCTGCGATGGGGGAGTTTGCGGCGCGCCGAACCCTATACGACAGCTTGTCGAAACACAACTCGGCTGGAGGTGCTTGGTGGCAACCGCCCAGGTTGCTTGGACCGTCAGGTCAAGGGCTTCTTGCTCGCCTTGCCAACGTGGATGGAATGGCCTGCTCCACATCCAACTCTCGGGAGCCGGTCAGCCAGCCCGAGGGAGCTGCAACGACGACCTGTCGTAGGATGAGCCGAAGCGAGGCCTAGCGGCATACGGACACCACAGAGCAGCCGCCCAACGAGCAGCTGCCTTGGGATGGTGGGCCTCCCGGGCCGGGAGGCCCACCACCCCCTGTGGGGGCGCGACGCAGCTGCTCCTTGGGCGGCTGCTGTGTGGTGTCCGTATGCCGCTAGGCCTCGCATCGGCTCGTCCTACGACAGGTCGTCGTTGCAGCTCCCTCGGGCTGGCTGACCGACTACCGAGGGTTG
>DATABK010000477.1:0-2882 GCA_036259695.1 Actinomycetes bacterium
GTCGCCCGGGCCCGCGAGGTCCGCCACCTGTACGGCGGGGCCATGCGCCAGGCCGGGATCCTGGCCGCGGCCGCCCTGGTCGCCCTCGAGCAGAACGTCGACCGCCTGGCCGACGACCACGCCCGAGCCCGGGCCCTGGCCGAGACGGTGGCCGCGGCCGTGCCCGGCAGCGTCGACCCCGCGGCCGTCGACACCAACATGGTCCTGCTGGCCGCCGGGGCCTTCGGCACCGACGGGCCCGGGCTGGTCGAGCGGCTGGCCGGGCTGGGGGTGGCGGCCGCCGACACCGACCCCGACCGGGTCCGGCTGGTCTTCTCCTACGAGGTCAGCGCCGACGACGCCGAGCGGGCGGCCAAGGCGGTCGTGGCCGCCGCCGGATGAGCGGGGAGCCCGCCCCGTTCTCGGTGGCGGAGGTGGAGCGGGCGGCCGCCCGGATCGCCGGGCGGGGCCACCGCACCCCGCTGGTCAGCTCGCGCCTGCTCGACCAGGAGCTCGGCTGCAGCGTGCTCGCCAAGGCCGAGCACCTCCAGCGGGTCGGGGCCTTCAAGGCCAGGGGGGCGTTCAGCGCCCTGCTGGCCCTCGACCCGGCCACCCGGGCGGCCGGGGTCCTGGCCGTCAGCTCCGGCAACCACGGCCAGGCGGTGGCCCTGGCCGCGGCCGAGACCGGCGGCCGGGCGGTGGTGGTGATGCCGGCCGGCTCCAACCCGGCCAAGGTCGCCGCCACCCGGGCCTACGGGGCCGAGGTGGTGATGGAGGGGGTGACGGGGGAGAACCGGGAGAGGTTCGCGGCCGACCTGGCGGCCGAGCGCTGCCTCCACCTGGTCCACCCCTTCGATGACCACGACGTCATGGCCGGGCAGGGCACGGCCGCCCTGGAGCTGCTGGAGGAGGCGCCCGGCCTGGACCTGGTGCTGGTCCCGGTGGGCGGGGGCGGGCTGATCGCCGGGACGGCCGCGGCCGTCAAGGGCCGCTCGCCCGGCACCCGGGTGGTCGGGGTCGAACCGGCGGCCGCCGCCGACGCCCAGGCGTCGCTGCGGGCCGGGCGCCGCATCCCCCTGCCCGCGGCCCCGGCCACCATCGCCGACGGCGTCCGCAGCCTGTGCGTTGGCGAGCGCCCCTTCGAGGTCATCCGCCGCCTGGTCGACGACATCGTCACCGTCACCGACGACCAGCTGCTGGACGCCCTCACCCTGTGCTGGTCGCGGACCAAGCAGCTGGTCGAGCCGACCGCCGCCCTCCCCCTGGCCGCCCTCCAGACCGGCGCCGCCCGCGGGCGGCGGGTCGGGGTCGTCCTCACCGGCGGCAACGTCGACCCCGCCGCCCTGACCGCCTGCCTGGCCCCTCCGGGGACGGGCTGACCGTTGCCCGCCCCGCCGTCCCCAGGCCCGCCCGAGCGGATGCGGGTCGCCGGCCCCTAGCCGCGCCTCGCCGGTCCGGGGAGCGGCAGGGTAGCGTGCTGTGCATGGAGCGACAGCCAGTGCCCGACCGGGCTGCTCCCGATCCGGCGCCGGCGCCCCGGTGGGCGCGCCGGTTCGTCGGTGTCTACCTGGCGCTGTTCCTGGTCTGCGGGGTGTTCGGGCTCGAGGCCTGGCCGCTGACCGGGTGGCGGCTGTTCGCCGACGCCCGCCAGGCCAGGCAGCCGGGCTTCCAGGCGGTGACCGTGGACCGGGACGGCCGGGAGACGCCGATCCCGTTCCGGGACCTGCCCGCCGGGTACCAGGGCGACGTCCAGGTCCTCAAGGGGTTCGCCGGGCTGCCCCCCGCGCGGCAGGCGGCCGTCTGCCAGGCCTGGGCCGAGGCCGTCCGCGAACGGGGCGGCGAGGTCGCCGAGGTCCGCATCTACCAGACCGTCACCGACGTGTCCCAGCGGGTCGGGGACCGGGGCGCCCCCCCGGAACGGATGCTGCGGTTCACCTGCCGGCCGAGGAGCGCCGATGCCGCCGGGTGAGCGGGCCCTGCGCCGGGCCGAGGGGTGGCTGTTCGCCCCAGGGGACCCGCGGCGGCTGGCCGCGGTCCGGATCGGGCTGGGCGGGCTGCTGGCGGCCCGGCTGGCCAGCGGCCCCTACCCGGAGCTGGCCACCCAGCCCGAGGCGCTGTTCCGGCCGATCTCGTTCCTGCGCCTGCTCGAGCGGATGCCCTCGCCCGAGGTGGTGGCCGTCCTCCAGGCCTTCGCCCTTGGCGCGGCCGTGCTGGCCACGGTCGGGCTGCTGACCCGGGTCACCCTGCCCCTGGCCTGGCTGGCCGCCCTCCCCCTGGTGGCGATGACCTCCAGCCTGGGCAAGGTCGTCCACAACGACGTCCTGCTGCTGCTCTGCCTGGTCCCGCTGCTGCCCTCCAGGGCCGGGGCGGCCTGGTCGCTGGACGCCCGCCAGCGCCCCCCGGCCGGCCCCGGGCCCGCCTACGGCTGGCCGGTGCGGACGGCCATGGTGGTGGTGGCCGGGGCCTACTTCTTCTCCGGCCTGGCCAAGCTGCTCCACGCCGGGCCGGCGTGGGTGCTCAGCGGCAACCTCCGCTGGGTGCTGTACGCCTCCAGCGACGCCCAGCCCGAGCCCAACCCGTTCGCCCTGTTCGTGGCCGACCGGCCGCTGCTCGCCCACCTGGTCGCGGTGGCCACCCTGGCCGTCGAGCTCGGTTTCCCCCTGGTGCTGTGGCGGCCCCGGCTGGCCTGGCTGTTCGTCCCGGCCGTGGTCGCCATGCACGCCGGCATCGGCCTGGCCATGCACCTGGACTACTCGGCCATGGCCGCCACCGTGCTGGTCGTTCTGGTTGACTGGGCGGCCCTGGCCGACCGCCTCCGCGGGCCCGGCCCCCCACCCGCCGGGTCGGGCGACCGTCCCGGACCGGTCCGTGCCGAGGAGCGACGATGATCGCCGAGGCCGACC
>DATABK010000478.1:0-2036 GCA_036259695.1 Actinomycetes bacterium
TTCACCCCGGTGCCTGGCTCGCCGCGGGGTGAACGTGCGCGCGGAATGGGGCTGTAGGTCGGGCCCCGTGCGATTGCCGTGCACGGTCCGTCGGGGGCGGTTCGGGCCCCACGGGGTCCTGGCACGGTGGGTCGGAGCCCGGGCTGTTCGGGCCCCATGCAGGTACCTGGCACGGTGGGAGGTGCTGGGCCCCATGACTCGCCTGGCACCCTGGATCGCCCCGAACCGGCGGGCAGGCGGCGGCGACCCGAGGCCGAGTGCGGGCCCGGTGAGTTCTCCACAGATTCGCTCTGGTGCTTGCTTTGGGCTGCGGACTTGATAGGTTGCCTCCATGGATCCGAACACACATTCGGCCACCCGGTTGGCCAGACCGGGGATCGGCCAGTCGCCTGGGCAGGCGGCCGGCGAGTCGGTCGGATTGTCGGCCGGATTGTCGGCCGGGGAGTCGGTCGGGCTGCCGGCCACAGAGTCGGTTGGACACCCTCCTGGTGGGCGTCGGGACCGGTTGGCCGCCCTGGCCGCCGAGGTGGACAGGCTGGCCAGCGAGGACCTGGACGGCCTGACCGACGTCGCCTTGGCCGAGGAGGTCCTGCAGCTCCGGCGGCTGGTGGACCGGCTGGAAGGCCAGTGGCTCCAGCGCGTCGCAGCCGCAGATGCCCGTGGCGCCGCCGGCGCCGAGCGTGACCAGGAGGTTGGGTCGACCGCGGCCTGGCTGCGCAACCGGCTGCGCCTGGGGGCCGGCGCCGCCGCCAGCAGCGTCCGCACCGCCCGAGCCCTGTTCCGCGGCCCCCTGACCCGAACCGCCCAGGCCCTGTGCGCCGGGGAGCTGTCGGTCGCCCATGCCGCGGTGGTCGCCTCCGGCACCTCCGACCTCCCCAACCACACCGCGGCCGAGGCCGACCCGGTCCTGGTCGAGGCGGCCCGGCGGCTGGACCCGCCCCGGCTGCGACGGGTCATCGCCCACCTGCGGCTGGTCGCCGACCCCGACGGCGCCGACCACACCGCTGAACGCCGCCATCAGCGCCGAGGGGTGTGGCTGGCCCCGACCTTCGAGGGCATGGTCGCCATCGACGGGCTGCTCGACCCCGAAGCCGGCCAGACCCTTATCGCCGCCCTCGAGCCGCTGGCCCGCCCGGCCGACGCCCAGGATCACCGCAGCGGCAGCCAACGCACCGCCGACGCCCTCATCGAGCTAGCCCGCCGCAGCTTGGAGGGTGGACGGCTGCCCCAGGCCGGTGGGGTCCGACCCCAGCTGGCCGTGACCGTGGACCTGGACAGCCTCCTCGGCCACCCCCATGGGCTGGGCGGTGAGGTCGGCTGGGCCGGACCCCTGCATCCCGAGGCGTGCCGGCGGCTGGCCTGTGACGGGGCGGTCACCCGGGTCCTTGTTACCCGCCGGCACCCCGGCCAGCTCGATCCCGGCCACGGCCCGAGCCCTGATGCCGGGCCGGTGGCCCACGACCCCAGCGCGACAGCGGGACCGCCCGGGCTGGCGGAGCGGCTGCGGGCCGCCATGGCCCTGTTACCGCCGATCCTGGGTGGCGCCCCCGCCCAGCCGTTGGACGTCGGGCGGACCACCCGGGTCGTCCAGCCGACCCAGCGGACCGCCCTGGCCGTGCGTGACGGCGGCTGTGTCTTCCCCGACTGTGCCCGCCCGCTGGCCTGGTGTGAGGCCCATCATCTGTGGCACTGGGTGGATGGCGGCCCGACCGACCTGGCCAACCTGGTCCTGTTGTGCCGGGCCCACCACTGGGCGGTCCATGAGGGCGGCTGACGGCTGATCCGCGGCCCGGATGGCCGGCTGACCGCCAGCCCGCCGTATCGAAGACCCCGGGCCGCGGCCTGACCGGCCAGAGGACCCCCGACCACGGCCAACTCAGTGGTGGAGGACCCGGCGCCGCATGCCGCGCCACGCCGTTCGTGCCGCCACGGACCGTTGCCCGCCGCCCCCGCGAGAGCGCTCCTTCATCCGCCACCTCCGATGGCTCGACATCACCTCCCTCACCGCTCCGATCACCAGGGCCGGCGGCCGCCTG
>DATABK010000479.1:0-12393 GCA_036259695.1 Actinomycetes bacterium
GCTGGGGGGCGGGCCGCCCCACCCCCGGCCCGCCGGTGACGGCGGTCAGCTCCCGGAACAGGTGCTCGCCGATGAACACCAGTCCCAGGGTGACAATGGCCAGGTACAGGCCCTTGAGCCGGATCGCCACCGGCGCGACCAGCAGCCCGACCAAGGCCGGGAGGAGCCCGGCGGCCGGCAGCCAGATGGCCATGTCGAGGCCGAGGCCGAGCGAGCGGCCTTCCGGGTCGCCGGAGAGCACAGCGGCGGTGTAGGCGCCGAGGCCGAGGAAGAAGGCGTGCCCGAGCGACACCTGGCCGGCGTAGCCGGTGACCAGGTTGAGCCCGATCGCCCCCACCGCGGCCAGGCAGGCGGTGGCCCCGAGCGCGGTCAGCTCGGCGGTGACGCTGAACGGGAACACCAGCAGCCCGGCCAGCAGCAGCCCGAACCAGACCCGCTTGGCCGGGGTGTTGAGCGGCGCCTGGTCACGCTCGTAGCTGGTGAACAGCTCGGGCCGGCCCCTCACACCCGCTCCACCTCCCGGGTGCCGAACAGCCCGTAGGGGCGGACCAGCAGCACGACCAGCATGACCACGTACGGCACGACCTGGTCGACGTTGTCGCCGGCCCAGGGGAACAGGTCGGCCTGGTAGGTCTTGGTGTAGGCCTCGGCCAGGCCGATGAGCGGCCCGCCGACCACCGCCCCCGGCACCGAGTCGAGGCCGCCGAGGACGATCGCCGGCAGCGCCTTGAGGGCGACCAGGGTGGTGGCCTGGCTGAACCCGGCCCCGCCGGTGGCGACCAGCATCCCCGCGACCGCGGCCAGCGCCCCCGAGATCGCCCAGGCGAGCCCGAACATGCGCCCGGCCGGCACCCCGAGGGCGAGGGCGGCCTCCTGGCTGGCCGCGGTGGCCCGCATGGCCAACCCGAGGCGGGAGTGGCGCAGGAACAGCCAGAGCAGCGCGACCACGGTCGCGGTGACGGCCAGCTTGGCCAGGTCGGAGTGGAACACGACCACCCCGGCGACCTCGGTCCGGTCCAGCCCCCAGGGGTGGCCGACCTGGCGCAGCTCCAGCCCGATCAGGTCGCCGGCCACGACCTGGAGGACGATGAACACCCCGACAGTGACCATGGTGGCCGAGAACACCGGCTCACCGACCATGGGCCGCAGCGCGATCCGCTCCACGGCCGCCCCGATCAGGGCGGTGACGAGCACGGCCACGGCCACCGCGGGCCAGAAGCCCAGCCCCACGACCAGGGCGAAGTACGAGGTCCAGTAGGCGCCGAGGATCATCAGGGCCGGCTGGGCGAAGTTCACCACCCCGGTACCCCGGTAGACGATCACGAACCCCAGCCCCAGCAGGGTGTACAGCGACCCCTGGGCCAGGCCGCGGACGGTCGAGGACAGAAACTCGTCCACTAGCGACCTCCCCGGTACATGTCCTCGATGAGGTCGCCGAAGGCGGCGGCGATGACGGTCCGCTTGACCTTCTGGGTGGCGGTCAGCTCGCCGTCCTCGTGGTCCAGCTCCTTGGGGATGAGGCGGAACCGCTTGATGCTCTCGGACCGGGCCAGGCGCCGGTTGGTGTCGTCCACCACCTCCTGGATCAGGGCCAGCACCTCGGGCTTCTCGGAGAGGTCGCGGTAGGTGGTGTAGGGGATGCGGCGGCGCTGGGCCCACTCCCCGACCGTGTCCAGCTCGATGCCGATGAGGGCGGTCAGGTAGGGCCGGCGGTCGCCGACCACCACCGCCTCGCGGATGTAGGGGGAGAACTTGAGCGAGTTCTCGATCTCGGACGGGGAGACGTTCTTGCCGCCCGAGGTGATGAGGATGTCCTTGAGCCGGTCGACGATCCGGAGGTGGGTGCCGTCGACCCACTCGCCGACGTCGCCGGTGCGCAGCCACCCGTCTGCCCCCAGGACCTCGGCGGTCTCGGCGGGCTTGCCCCAGTAGCCGGCGAACACACCCGGGTGGCGGGTGAGGATCTCGCCGGTCTCATCGTCGAGGCGGAGCTCGACCCCGGGGTGGGGCTCGCCGACGGTGCCGATCTTGGTCCGGCCGGGCCGGTTGGCGGTGGCCACGGCGCTGTTCTCGGTCATGCCGTAGATCTCGTGGATGACCACGCCCAGGCCGTAGAACCACTGCAGCAGCTCGGGGGCGATCGGGGCCGCCCCCGAGGCGGCGAAGCGGCAGCGCTCCAGGCCCAGCCGCTTGCGCAGGGAGCGGAACAGGAACGGGTAGCCGAGGGCGTAGCGCAGCCGGGTCGAGCGGGTGTGGGCGCCGCCGTTGGCGACCAGCTCGGCCCCGATCCGGGCCGCCTGGCCCATCCACAGCCGGTAGTTGGCCCGCTTCAGCGGCGATGCCGAGGCCATCTTGATCTCGACCGTGGCCCGGACCTTCTCCCAGATGCGGGGCACGGCGAAGAACAGGGTCGGCTGGACCTCGCGCAGGTTCTCCTGGACGGTGTCGATCGACTCGGCGAAGTGGACCTGGGTGCCGGCGGCGGCGTTGACCCACTCGGTGGCGATCCGCTCGGCCACGTGGCACAGCGGCAGGTAGGACAGGGTGACGTCGTCGGGGCCGGCGGCCTCGAAGAAGCCGTCCCCGTGGACCAGGGTCTGGATGGCGAAGTCGATGTTGGCGACGGTCAGCATCGCCCCCTTGGGCGGCCCGGTGGTCCCCGAGGTGTAGATGAGGGTGACCACGTCGTCGGCGGTCACCTGGGCGGCCCGCTCCTCCAGGAGCCGGGGGTGCCGCTCGCGGTGGGCCCGGCCCAGCTCCAGCAGCTCCGACCACGACAGCAGCGCCGGGTCGTCGTAGGTGCGGACCCCGCGGGGCTCCACGTACACGATCCGCTCCAGCCCGGGGAGCTGGTCGGCGACCTCCAGGGCCTTGTCGACCTGCTCCTGGTCCTCGGCCACGAGCACCTTGGCGCCGGAGTCGGCCAGCAGGTAGCCGACCTCGGCCGGGGGGTTGGTCGGGTACAGCCCGACGCTCATGGCCCGCAGAGCCACGGCGGCCACGTCCGCGTACAGCCACTCGGGGCGGTTCTCGGAGTGGACGGCCACCCGGTCGCCCGGCTCCACCCCCAGGGCGGCCAGGCCGTGGGCGGCCAGCTCGACCTGCTCCCAGTAGCCCCGCCAGGTGACCTCCTGCCAGATGCCGAAGCGCTTCTCGCGCAGGGCGACCCCCTCGGGGATGCGCAGGGCCCGGTCCCTGATCCGGGAGGGGACGGTGGCGACGGCGGTCCGCTCGCCGACGACGCTCATCGGGGCACGCGCTCCTCGGCGGCGGCCGACCGCGCCGTGCCGTACTGCTCGCCCAGGTAGGCGCGGATCACGTCCGGGTGGTGCTGGATCTCCGCCGGCGGGCCGACGGCGATGGGGATCCCGAAGTCCAGGGCCAGCACCCGGTCGGCCAGGTCCATGACCACGCCCATGTCGTGCTCGACCAGGATCATGGCCACGCCCAGCTCCTCGCGGATGTCGAGGATGAACCGGGCCATGTCCTCGGTCTCCTCGACGTTCATGCCGGAGACGGGCTCGTCCAGCAGCAGCAGCTTGGGCTCCATGGCCAGGGCCCGGCCGAGCTCGACCCGCTTCTTGATGCCGTAGGGCAGGATCCCCACGGGCAGCTTGCGGTAGCGCTCGATCTCCAGGAAGTCGACGATGTCCTCGACCACCCGCCGGTGGCGGACCTCCTCGCGGCGGGCCCGGCCCAGCCACAGCAGGGCCGAGGGAACGCCGTAGCCGACATGGAGATGGCGGCCCAGCAGCAGGTTGTCGAGCACGGTGAGGTGCTCGAACAGCTCGATGTTCTGGAAGGTGCGGGCCATGCCGGCGCGGGCGATGCGGTCGGGCTTGAGCCCGACGAGGTCGCGGCCGGCGAACCGGATGGCGCCCCGCTGGGGCCGGTACAGGCCCGACAGGCAGTTGAACAGCGACGTCTTGCCGGCGCCGTTGGGGCCGATGATGGCCAGCAGCTCGTCCGGGCCGACCTCGAACGACACCGCCCGCAGGGCCCGGATGCCGGCGAAGCTCAGGTGCAGATCGTCGACCTGGAGCAGCGGCCTGGTCACGACAGCCACCGCTTGCGCCGCCGGTAGTGCTTGACGTCGCGGAACGAGCGGGCATGCCCGCCCTTGTGCAGGCCGAGGTAGAACTCGCGGACGTCCTCGTCCTCGGCCAGGACCGCCGCCGGTTTGTCGAGCACCAGCTTGCCGACCTCCATCACGTAGCCGTGGCCGGCGATGGACAGGGCCATGCTGGCGTTCTGCTCGACCAGCAGCACGGCCGTGCCCTGGCGGTTGATGGTCACCAGCAGGTCGCGGATCTGGGCCACGACGAGGGGGGCCAGGCCGAGGCTGGGCTCGTCGAGCAGGAGGTATCTCGGGCTGGTCATGAGCGCCCGGCCGATGGCCAGCATCTGCTGCTCCCCGCCCGACAGGTAGCCGGCGACCTGGCGGCGCCGCTCCCGCAGCAGCGGGAACAGCCCGTACACGCGGTCCAGCCCCTCGGCGAGCTGCTTGGGCTTGGCGTAGCCGCCGACACGCAGGTTCTCCTCCACCGACAGCTCGGCGAACACCCGCCGTCCCTCCATCACCTGGCCGATGCCGGCCCGGACGATCTCGGGCGCCTCCAGCTGGTCGATGCGTCGGCCGTCCAGCTCGACCCGGCCCTTGGTGACCTCGCCCCGGTGCAGGCTCAGCAGCCCGGTGAGGGCCCGCAGCGTGGTGGTCTTGCCGGCGCCGTTGGCGCCGAGGAGGGCGACGATGGCGCCGTCGGGCACCGTGAGGCTGACCCCCTTGAGGACCAGCAGGACGTCGTCGTAGACGACTTCCAGGTTCTCGACGGCGAGCATCGGCGCATCGGCCTCCCACCTGAGTCCTGGACTGGTAAATAACCGGCACTTGTGCACATGTCAATCGGCTGCCGCGTTGTGGTCGCCGGCAGCTTCCGCGAGGTCGCTGCTCGCGGCCGCCTGGCGTACCTGTCAGTGGCTCGCCGACACCCCAGCGCCGGTCCGCCGGCGCTCGGCGTGGTCGATGGGCCAGAAGACCAGACAGCCGATCTGGTCGTCACGGCCAAGCAGCCAGTTGGAGATGGCCAGGACCTCACAGCCGCCGTAGCCGCGGAGCGCGGCCAGCAGCATCGAGGCGCCGTAGAACAGGAGGGCGGCGTCGCTGGTGGCCGCGAGGGCCGGCGCGTAGTTCGGGGTGAGGTACAGGGCCAGGAAGACGGCCAGGTTGACCAGGTTGGCGACCGGCCCGGTTGCCTGGAGGCGGGCCGGGATGCGTCGGGCGCGGAGCCACTGCCAGCCCAGCAGGAGGGTGGGGAAGCCGAGCAGGCCGAGAGCCCAGGGGGCCGGCCGGAAGGGGCCGGCGATGTGGCCTTGGACGACGCTGCCCAGCAGCAGGGTCCCGACGACGAGGCGGGCGGTGGTCCCGATGGGGCCGATCCTGCGCTGTCGGCCGGTCGGCTGGTGGCGGCTGTCGGTGTTCTGCACGGTGCCTCACCTCTGGGGGTTTGCGCTGGGTCAGGTGATGTCGCGGCGGATGGTGAGGAGGATGCCGGCGGCGGCCAGGAGGAGGCCGTAGGCGGCCAGGACCAGGCCGCCCCGCCCGGGTGGGAGGAACGTCTGGTTGGCCTGGGCGACCTGCGTGAGGGCGCTGGCGGCGGCGCCTGGCAGGTAGATGGTCCAGCTGCTCAAGGCAGGAATGCGGGTGACGATGGGCTCGGCGATGAACAGGTAGACCAGGAGGCCGACCACGGTGGCGACCTGCTCGCGCACCAGCGCTCCCAACCCGACGCCAATGAGGCCGAAGATGGTGACCGCGGCCACCACCCCGGCCAGGGTGGCCGGGATGCCGTTACCGGTGAGCGGTACCCGGATGCCCTTGGCGTTCAGCCAGGGCAGGGCGATGGCGATGGTCACGGCGATGCAGACCAGGGAGTAGCCGACGCCGACGAGGGCGTAGGTGATCAGCTTGGCCAGCACGACCCGGCTGCGGTTGGGGGTGGCCAGGAAGGTGGTGGTGGCGGTCTGGTGACGGAACTCGCCGGTGAGGCCGATGGCGGCCAGCACGGCCAGCAGCGTGCCGGCGCCTTGGCCGACCGAGAACACGGTGCGCTGCCCGGCTGGGCTGGCCAGGGGTGGGGTGGGGTTGTCGGGGGTGTCGCCGAAGGCGATGGCCAGGCTGGCGTACAGAGCAGTGAGGGCGACCGAGCCGAGCAGGAGCCACAGCCACAGTCGGGTGGTGGCCAGCTTGTGGAACTCGGCGGCGATCAGGCGGCGCATGTCAGCTCGCCTCCTTGAGGACGGGGACCGGTTGCTGGTCGGCATCGGCGGTGAGGGCCAGGAAGGCCTGCTCGAGGTCGCTGTGTTCGGTGGTCAGCTCGTGGAGCTCGACCCGCTCGGTCAGGGCGAGGCGGCCGACTTCGGCAGCGGCCAGGCCGGTGATCCGGAGCTGGCCGGGCCCGGGCCGCTGGATCTGCGCCCGGTCTCCGCCGCTGCGGGCGAGGGCGGCCAGGAGCTGGTCGGCCTGGGGGGTCTGCACCGACACCCAGGTCTGGCGGTCGGCGAGCTCGGCCAGGGTGCCCTGGCGGACCAGGCGGCCGTGGTGGAGGATCACCACCTGGTCGACCAGCTGCTGCACCTCGGACAGGACGTGGCTGGAGACCAGCACGGTCCGGCCCTCATCAGCCAATGCGCGCAGCAGCCGCCGCAGCCAGCTGATGCCTTCGGGGTCCAGGCCGTTGGCCGGCTCATCCAGGATCAGCACCCGGGGGTCGCCGAGCAGCGCGGTGGCCAGGGCCAGCCGCTGGCGCATGCCAAGGGAGTAGCCACGCACCGGTCGCCGACCGGCGTCGGCCAGGCCGACGAGCGCCAGGACATGGTCGGCCCGCTCGGGCGGGTGGCCGTTGACGGTGCAGTAGATGCGCAGGTGGTTGCGGCCGCTGCGGGCCGGGTGGAAGCCGGATGCCTCCAGGACCGCGCCCACCTCCTCGTTGGGGGCCGGCAGGGCGGGGTAGGGGTGCCCGCTGATGGTGGCGGTGCCGGCGTCGGGGCTGATGAGGCCGAGCAGCATGCGCAGGGTGGTGGTCTTGCCGGCTCCGTTGGGCCCGAGGAACCCGGTGATGGTGCCGGGCTCCACGGTGAAGCTGAGGTCGTCGACCGCCTTGAGGGTGCCGTAGCGCTTGGTCAGGCCGGCGACCACGATCCGGCCGTCCTTGTTGGTCATGTCTCCACCTGCTCCGTTTCATGCGCTGAGATGGGGTACGATGAATTAGGAGGATACAACATAGTGAAGCAAATACACAATGATGAAGATGCCGCATCTCCGGTGGCTCACCAGGCGCTGATGCGGCTGTTCGGGCTGACCGTGCGCTTGGGTGAGGAGATGGAGAAGGGGCTGGTGGAACGGGGGCTGACCCGGGCCCGGGCCGCCGTGATCTGGCAGCTCCATGAGCGGGGTCCGGTGACCCAGCGAACCCTCAGTCAGGCCCTGCGGGTCAGCCCGCGCAACGTCACCGGGCTGCTGGACGCCCTGGAAGCCGGCGGGTACGTGACCCGGAGCCGGCATCCGACCGACCGGCGAGCCACCCTGGTCGGCCTCACCGACCAAGGTGCGGCGGCCGCTGCGAGGCTCCGGGCAGACTACGAGATGGGCGCCCAGGTGCTGCTTGGTGGGGTCTCGTCCACCGACCTGGCCACCTTCGTCAGGGTCCTGGACCACGTGCTTGACCGGCTCCAGGGAGCCTCTCCCGCCACCACCTCCCCGGCGACCGAGGGTGTCAGCGGCCGCTCGCCGGCTGGGTGAGGCTGGTCCACCCGGCGGCCTGAATCGTCGCCAGCATGGCCCGGATGTCGTCGTAGGCGCCGTCGTCGACCGCGGTGAAGCGTTCGATGAAGCCGTGCGCAAGTGCCGACCGCGCCGAGGGGTCGTCGCCGAGGCCGACCAGCAGCTCGCGGACCGCGTCCTTCAGCTGCTCCGGGAGGTGGCTGGCGGCCACCACCGGCTGGATGGTCGACGGTCCGAAGCTGCCGATCACCCGAAGGCGGTTGGCCAACCGTGGATGGTCGCGGAACTCGATGGCCAGGACCTGGGAGTCGATCGCGGCCGCGTCCACCTCCCCGGCGGCGACCAGGCGGATGGCCCGCTGGTGGAAGCCGGCCTCGACCACCCGCGCGAAGTACCCCGACCGAGCCCCAAGGCGGATGAGGCTGTAGAGCGTCACGGTGTGGCCAGAGTGGGAGGCCGGCTCGTTGTAGGCCCACGAGCAGCCGCGTAGCTCCTCCAGGCAGCCGATCGGGCTGTCGCGGCGGACGATCACGTCCGAGTAGTAGACCGGGCGGCCGCCATAGCGGGCGCCGACCAGGACCGGGGCGGCCAGCGGCTCGACCGGCGGAGGGTGGCGGTCGGCCAGCCAAACATAGGGCAGCCCGCAGATCACGCCCAGGTCGGCCCGGCCGTGTTCGAACTGGTCGAAGGAGTTGCCGGCCACCAGCTGGACCGGATGGCCGAGCCGGTCGCCGAGGCGCTGGGCCAGGAACCGGTAGACAGGCAGCATGTTGGGGGCGAGGAAGCTCGCGAACCGAAGCGGGCCACCGCCCTGCGCGGTGGTCATGCCCTCGCCGCCGATGGATGGGTCTCGTACATGCGCCCGGCCACGACCAGGCCGGAGGCCGCGGTGAGGGCGGCGACGACCCAGACCGAGGCCCGGAGGCCGGCGAGGTCGGCGACCAGGCCGGCGAGCAGGGCGCCCACGGCAAAGCCGGTATCGCGCCAGAGGCGATAGACACCAACCGCGGAGGCGCGCCAGCTGGGGCGGGCCACGTCGCTGATCGCGGCCAGCAGGGTCGGGTAGACCATGGCGGTGCCGACCCCGAGCAGGATGGCGCTGGCCGCCCAGGGCAGAAAGCTGCCGGCCACCGCCGTGCCGGCCAGCGCGATGGCCTGGAGCAGCATGCCGCCGGTGATGAGGGGTTTGCGGCCCAGCCGGTCCGACAGGGGGCCGGTGAGGAGCTGGCCCAGGCCCCACACGGCCGGATACAGGGCGGCGAGCAGGCCGACCTGGGCGACCGGGAGGCCGCCACGGACGAACAGCAGGGGCAGCAGCCCCCAGGCCAGGCCGTCGTTGAGGTTGTTGACCAGCCCGGCCTGGCTGCAGGCCGACAGGGCCGGCTCCCGCAAGCTGGTGCGCACCAGCACCTGGCCGGTGGATAGCTGGTCCTCGCTGGCAGTCGGTCTGATGGTCGGGCCTGGGTTGGGATCGGGGGTGCGGCCGGCGTCAGAGAGCTGAGCTTCGAGGTGGGCGTGCCCGCGAGTCTCGCGCACCGGCAGCGCCGACAGGCCCAGGCCGAGGCCGGCGTAGGCCAGGCCCACATAGAACGGCTCCGGTCGCAGCCCGGCCCGGGCGGCGATGAGGCCGGTGAGGTAGGCGGTGACGGCGACCGCCAGGTAGCCGGCGGCTTCATTGAGGCCCATGGCCAGCCCGCGGCGTTCCGGACCGGCCAGGTCGATCTTCATGATCACGGTGGTCGACCAGCACAGGCCCTGGTTGATCCCGAGCAGGACGTTGGCGGCCACGATCCAGGCCCATGTCGGAGCCCAGATGATCAGCAGCGGCACCGGGAGGCCGAGCAGCCAGCCGGCGACCAGGACCGGTTTGCGGCCGTAGCGGTCGGCCAGGGCGCCGGCCAGAAAGTTGCTCGCCGCCTTGGTCAGGCCGAAGGCGACGATATAGGTCAGGGCGGCCGACACCGCGGCCAACCCGAACACCTCGGTGGCAAGCAGGGACAGCAGGCTGCGCTCCTGGCCGACCATGCCACCGACCAGCGCATTGACTCCGATGAGGAGGGAGAACTGGGCCAGGTTGGCCCGCAATCCCAGCCGGAGGCCCCCCGGGTGGACCGCCGGCGGCTGGCTCACGAGCGGGCCAGGGCCTTGCCGGTGGCCCGCGCCCAGTCCTGGGGGCCACCCCGGGCCACCCGGAGGTCGCTGCAGCCGGCGCGTTCCAGGAGGCTGGCGGCGGTCATGGCCCGCTCGCCGTGGCTGCACATCACCGTGACCGGCCCCTCCGGCAACTCCGCCGGTTGGTGATCCCCTGCGAGCGCGCCCAACTCGATGGCGAGGGCCCCGGCGAGGTGGCCGGTGGCGACCTCGCCGGCCTGGCGGACATCCAGCACCACACCGGGCTGATCATCGAGCTGCTCGGCCTCGACCACGGAGGTCTCGGCTTCCGGGAGACCGGCCGCCCGCCAGGCGGCCATGCCGCCGGCCAGCTCCCCTAGGAGGTGGTCGTAGCCGATGGTGCGGCACTGGCGGACCAGCTCACCTCGGTCCTGGTCGTCATCCAAGACGAACGCGAGGGGCCGGGTGTCGTCGACGAGCCAGCCCAGCCAGCTGGCGAACGCCGGGCGCAGCGCGATCGACAGCGCTCCGGGGATATGGCCGGCCGCGAATGCGGTGATCGGCCGGGCATCGATCAAGAGCTCGCCGCCGGCCAGGTGCTGTTGGACCTGGACGGGTGACAGCGAGGGCAGGACCCGCCAGTCGGAGCCGAGCAGCTCGGGCCCGGCGCGGTTGCGCTCCCGCAGCCGCAGGAAGTACGGCGGGTAGCTGCCCAAGCCGCTCAGGAGCTCCTTGACGAACGCGTCCTCGTCGGCGGCGGCCAGCAGCCGGTTGTGACGGCGCTCGGCCCCGATGGTGGTGGTCCGCTCGTCCCCAGACGGGGCGGCGCAGAACGAGCCGGCGCCATGGGTCGGGTACACGGCCAGGTCGTCCGGCAACGACAGCAGGCGCTGGTGCAGGGATCGGTAGGCGGCCCGGGCCAGCGGCTCGGTCAGCCCCGGGCCGGCCAGGTCGGTCCGGGCCACCGTGCCGACCAGCAGCGCCCCCCCGCTGAACAGGGCCACCGGCCGAGCACCGTCCAACAGCAGGTAGCTGACATGCTCGGGCGCGTGGCCGGGGGTGGCCAGCACCCGCAGGGTCAGCCCACCCAGGTCGACCTCCTGGCCGTCCTCCAGGTCGTGGTGGGCAAAGCCCAGCCGGCTGCCCCGGGGCGCCAAGATCCGGGCGCCGTCGGCCGCGGCCAGCTCGCGGCTGCCGGTGAGGAAGTCGGCGTGCAGGTGGGTCTCGATGGCGTAGGCGAGCCGCAGCCGCCGCCAGCGGGCCAGCTTCAGGTACGGAGTGGGGTCGCGGGCCGGGTCGACGACCAGGGCCCGCCCGTCGCCCAGCTCGACCACGTAGGCGCTGTTGCCCAGGCCTTCTTCGACGACCGGGTGGATAGTGGGCATGGACGGCTCCTCGGCTCGATCCATCGTCAAGTGCGGGTGACGGCCAGCCCGGCCGCCTGCCATTCGGGCAACCCGTCCTCCAGCCGCCGGGCCGAGAACCCCTCCTGGCGCAGCAACTCGACGGCCTCGTGGGCAAAGGCGCAGTAGGGGCCGCGGCAGTAGGCGACGATCTCCCGATCCCGGGGTAGCTCGGCCAGCCGCCGGCGCAGCTCGTCGACCGGGATCGACACCGCCCCGGGCAGGTGCCCAGCGGCATGCTCGGCGGCCGGGCGCACATCCAGCACGAACACGTCGTCGCGGTCCTGGAGCCGGCGAGCCAGCTCCTCGCGGGTCACCGGCTCCAGCTGGTCCCGGGCGCCCAGGTAGTCGGCAGCGAGCCGCTCGACCTCGGCCAGGCGGCCGGCCGCCAGGGTGCGCAGGAGCTGCCAGAGCTCGAGCACCTCCGGTCCGGCCAGCCGGTAGTGGATCGAGGTGCCCTGTCGGCGGCTGGTGACCAGGCCGGCCTGACGCAGGACCTGGAGGTGCTGGCTGGTGTTGGCCACCGACAGGCCGACCTCGCCGGCCAGGACCTCCACGGTGCGCTCGCCGTTGGCGAGCACGTCCAGCAGCTCGAGGCGTCGGCCGCTGGCCAGGGCCTTGGCCGCCCGGGCGAACGCATCGAATAGGGCTGTCTTGACCGCCCGGTCAGCCATGTACCCTCCTCACTGGCCTATTCAATTGATCACTTGACAACTTGAATAAGTGGCAGGATAGCCCCTCGGCGGCAGGTGGGCCAACCAGACGGAGGCAGACACATGGCCACCCCGCCAACCAACGCCAGCTGGTGGCCGTTTCTGAACTTGATCGAGCGCTCCCCCAACACCATCCGGGGTCATGCCCACGACCTCAAAGATTGGTTCGCCTTCCTCCCGCTCTCCCACCTGGGCGTCGGCGGACAGCGTCGGATCGCGACCGGCTCAGGTGGTGGCTCGGCGGTAGCGGTCGGCCAGGCCGCGGAGGTGGGCGACCAGCTCGGGCGGCTCACCGACCTCGAAGTCGGCACCCAGCCTGCCCAGGTAGACGGCCAGCGTCTGGAGGGTGTCGGCACCGGTGTGCAGCAGGCAGGTCGCCTGGTCG
>DATABK010000480.1:0-3248 GCA_036259695.1 Actinomycetes bacterium
GACCTCCTGCTCGTTCACCGTGCCCTCCCTCGCTGACAGCTCGCCTTGTTGACGGGACGATACCGTAGGGTGGGTGCGAGGGTTACCGTCCTGGGTGCTGCCGCCCGCAGGGCCGGCCTTGAGGGTGTCGAGAAACGTCTCGGAGCTCCTCTCACCAGCACCGAAACGAGGGAGCGGAACGCTGGGTTTGCGGCTCCTCCTTCCTGCATCCGGCTGCGCTCAGCACCTGGTGCTGCATTCCTTGGATCCGGTCGGGTTGGCCTGCTCGCCGAGCCGGAGCAACCGCGGTCGTGCCGCTTGTGACGGGCCGGGCCGCGGCCCAAGCTGTCGGGGATGCGGCAACCTTCCTTCCCAAGGCCACTGACCCGCCCGATCGGCTGGAGCGGTGCGGCAGCGGTGCTCACGGGAGCGGCCATGGGTGCTCCAGTCGGCGCCAAGGTCGCTTGCTCGCTCAGCAGCTGGCTGCCTGGCCCCGGTGGCTGCGCCCCGGGCGGCTTCCAGGCCGGCGCGCTGGTCGGCGCGCTCCTGGCGCTGGTGGCGCTGCCCCTCCTGGGGCAGGGAACCCGGCGGGGGGAGCACGCCGACCACCGCCCGGCCCCGACCACGACCACCGCAGCCCGGCTGGTCTGGCTGGCGATCGCCGCCGCGCTGGGACGCTGGCTCGCCGAGGCGGTGCTGAATCGCCAGATGGGACTGGAGGGGTTGTTGTGGCTGGCGGTCCTGCCCCCTCTGCTGGTCGCCGCCGCCGGGCTGGCGGTGGTGGCCCAGGGGCTGGTGCGCCGGCGTGGCTGGACCCGGTGGGCGGCCGTGGTGGCGTGCTCGCTGCTTGGGGTCACCGCCCTGGCGGGGCTGGCGGATTGGATCCGGGCGTTGATGCGCTCGCGGGCGCACGGGTGGGCGGTCCCCGCCGAGAGGGTCGCGGTCGACCTGTTCACGCCGGTGCTGTTCCTGGCCATCAGCATCGGGGTCATCGTGCTGCTCATGACCCCAACCACCAGCCGCGACTTCCTGTCCAGCAGGCAGCCGCCGGCCGGCACCAACGGCCGATAACAGCGCAGTGGCGACGACGACGCCGCTAGTGGCGCTGGCTCCTGGTCGCCCTGGTCGTGGTCGCCCAGCGGAGGCTCGGCCCCAGCTCCTCGGCCACGACCGGGCTGCCCTTGGCGCCGCTACGGCCACCTGTTCCTCGGCCATGACGACGAGCCGCGCGACCGGCTGGACGCCATGCACGCCAGGGCCTCCGGGCCGTAGCCGGCGCCGCGGTGGTGAAGCTTCTGGGCGGCCCCACGCGGCCCCAGCGCGGCCCCGACGAACAAGGAACCGAGCAACGAAGAAGGCCCGGCGGTCTACCGGGCCCTGAACATCGCTGATGGGGTGCGCCGCCAGGGACTCGAACCCCGAACCGTTGCCTTAAGAGGGCACTGCTCTGCCAATTGAGCTAGCGGCGCGCACGGGGATGGAGGCTACCAGAGGCGGCCGTGGGCTGCGACGGGGTCAGCGGCGGCGCGGGCGGGAGCGGGGTTCGCGGTCCCAGCCGTTGTGGGTGTAGCAGCGGCGGGCCGGGTTGTAGGTGGACAGCTGGACCTCGCAGCCCGGTGCCTCGCAGATGCGGCGGCTGCCGAAGGAGCGGACGGGGACGTCGGCTCCGACGGCTCGCCGGCGGGTGGTGCTCGATGCGGTCATAAAGGAAGTGTTCCGTCACCAGGCCAAGCTCAAACCCCCCGGCACCATGCAGCGGCCCGGGCCCCAGGCGCAACGGACCCGCCCCTCAGGAGCGACCCCGTGGAACCAGGTTCGACCGGTCCAGCTGGTGCCTGGCCTCGATCAGCCGCACCGCCCCGGAGACCGAGCGCATCGACAACGACTGGGTCAGGACCTCATGGGCCCGGAAGCGGACCCCGCGCAGGAGCTCGCCGTCGGTGACGCCGGTGGCGGCGAAGAACACGTTGTCGCCCCGGACCAGGTCGTTGATGGTCAGGACCTTGTCGAGGTCGTAGCCGGCGTCAAGGGCGGCCTGTCGCTCCTGGTCGTTGCGGGCCCACAGCCGGCCGTACATGGCCCCGCCGAGGCACTTGAGGGCGCAGGCGGTGATGACGCCCTCGGGGGTGCCGCCGATGCCGACGGCCACATCCACCCCGGTGTCCTCGCGGGCGGCCATGATGGCCCCGGCGACGTCGCCGTCGAGGAGGAACTTGATCCTGGCCCCGGTGGCCCGGACCCGGCCGACCAGCTCCTCCTCGTGGCGGGGGCGGTCGAGGATGCAGACCGTCAGCTCGGTCACGTCCGAGCCCTTGGCCTTGGCGATGCGGCGCAGGTTCTCCTCGATCGGGGCCTCGAAGTCGACCACGTCGGCGGCGTCGCCGCCCACGGCCAGCTTCTCCATGTAGACACAGGGGCCGGGGTCGAACATGGTGCCCCGCTCGGCCAGGGCGACGACGGCGATGGCGTTGGGGAGGCTCTTGGCGGTCAGGGTGGTGCCGTCGACCGGGTCGACGGCGATGTCGACCTGGGGCGGGCTGCCGCTGCCGACCCGCTCGCCGTTGTAGAGCATGGGGGCGTTGTCCTTCTCGCCCTCGCCGATCACCACCACGCCGTCCATGGCGATCTGGCCAAGCACGGGCCGCATGGCGTCGACGGCCGCCTGGTCGACCTGCTCCTTGTCGCCGCGGCCCAGGTGCCGGGCCCCGCCGATGGCCGCCGCCTCGGTGGCCCGAACCAGCTCCAGAGCGAGGTTGCGGTCCGGCTCGGGCCTGGTCTGCGCCTGTTCGGTCACGGCGTACCTCCCGGTGACGGTGCGGTGGCTATGTATAGGATCGGGTATGGCAGCCCTGGATGTCATGCGCCGCTATCTGGAGGCTGTGCAGCGCGGCGACTGGGAGACCGGCTTCGGCTTCTTCGCCGACGACATCGTGCTGCACGTCCCCGGCCGGTCGTCGCTGGCCGGCGAGCATCGCGGCCGCGCCGCCGCCGAGGGCTACCTCCAGGCCGCCCTGGCCCGCTCCCACGGGGCCGAGGTCGCCGTCGAGCTGGTCGACATGCTGGCCAGCGAGGAGCGGGTGGCCCTGATCGTGCGGGAGACCTTCTCCGGCCCCGGGTCCGCCGTCGAGATCCGCCGGGCCAACGTCTACCGGCTCCGCGGCGACCAGATCGCCGAGGTCTGGATCTTCGAGGCCAACCAGTACGAGGTCGACGAGCTGTTCGCCGACGGCTGAGCGCCGCGGCGGCGCGGGGACGAACTCCCGCGCCGC
>DATABK010000481.1:0-4779 GCA_036259695.1 Actinomycetes bacterium
CCCACAGTGAGACGGCGGATGGTCCCCGCCGTTCGGTATTCGTCTTGCCAGCACGCTACGGAGGCACCCGGGCCCGGGGCATCACCCGAAAGTGCGACAACCGGTGGGATCTTCACGCTCGGCCCGCCCTAGGGCGACTGAATGTTGCGTATGCAAGTATCCTTGCGGTGGGGAAGCGAGCCCCAGTTCCTCCACAAGGAGCGGTCATGCCAGCCATCAGCGCCGACACCGTCGCTCTGCCGAGGGTTCCCGACCCCGACCCGACCGCTGTCGACCGGCCGGTGGTCTCGGTGACCACCTCACCCTCGGGCTACGAGGGCGAGGGGTTCCCGGTGCGGCGGGCCTTCGCCGGCGTCGACCTGCGGGCCCTCGACCCGTTCGTGCACATGGACCAGATGGGCGAGATCGACTACGCCCCGGGTGAGCCCAAGGGGACGCCCTGGCACCCCCACCGCGGGTTCGAGACGGTCACCTACATGATCGACGGGGTGTTCCGGCATCAGGACTCCAACGGCGGCGGCGGCCTGATCACCGACGGCGACACCCAGTGGATGACCGCCGGCGGGGGGATCCTCCACATCGAGGCCCCGCCCGAGGAGGTCGTCATGCGGGGCGGGCTGTTCCACGGCTTCCAGCTCTGGGTCAACCTGCCGGCCCGGCTCAAGATGACCCCGCCCCGCTACCAGGACATCCGCGGCCGCGCGGTGACCCTGCTGAGCTCGCCCGACGGTGGGGCCCTGCTGCGGGTGATCGCCGGCGAGATCGCCGGCCACCAGGGCCCGGGCGTCACCTACACCCCGATCTCGCTGCTGCACGCCACCCTCGCCCCCGGCGCCCAGCTCCGGCTGCCCTGGCGGCCCGACTTCAACGCGCTCGTGTACGTGCTCGCCGGGTCGGGGTCGGTCGGGCCCGGGCACCAGCCGGTGGGCATGGGCCAGCTGGCCGTCTACGGCCCCGGCGACGTCCTCACGGTCGAGGCGGCCAAGGCCCAGGAGCGCCGCCATCAGCAGCTCGACGTGCTGGTCCTGGGCGGCCAGCCGATCCGCGAGCCCATCGCCGCCTACGGCCCGTTCGTGATGAAGACCCGCGCCGAGCTCATCCAGGCCTTCGACGACTTCCAGGCCGGCCGCCTCGGCACCATCCCCGCCGAGCCCCACCCCGGCCACGAGGTCCTCCGCGACACCACCAGCTAGGTCGCGGTAGCGACAGCCAGCCACCGCTGGACTCCGGCGTCGATCGGGCCGTTCCCGGCGTCGCCGTTGGCCACCGCCACGATGCCGGCCCGCCGGTCGGGCAGCAGGGCCAGGCCGGCCCGCCACCCGCGGTTGGCGCCCTCGTGGTAGGCCAGCCGGTCACCAGAAGGCAGGTAGCCCAGGCCGTAGCCAAGCCCCCAGCGGCCCTCGGTCCCGGGGGCGGCCGTGAGCGCCAGCTGCACCCCGACCGGGCTGAGCACCCCCCGTCCCGGCGGCTCGCCGCGCGGACCGGCCAGCGCGGCGGCGACGAAGCGGGCAAGGTCGGGTGCGGTGCTCCCCAGACCGGCCGCGGCCTGTTCGGCGAAGGTGAAGTCGGGAATGGGACCGCCGCCGGCGTCGTGCGGGCGGGCGGTCTCCGCGGTCCGCGACCATCGGTAGCTGCTGACGGTCATGCCGAGCGGCTCCAGCACCTCGGTCTGCATGTAGTCGGCGAACGGGCGGCCGGTGAGCTCCTCGACCAGCAGCTGCAGCAGGCTGTAGCCGCCACCCGAGTACAGCCAGCCTCGGCCGGGCGTCTCCAGCAGCTCGACCGGGAAGCTGTCGCCGGTCTCCCCCGCCAGCGAGGCCATGATCGATGGCAGTGGCCGGTCGATGGTCTGACCGACGTAGCCATGCACCGACAGGCCGGCGGTGTGGCTGAGCAGCCGGCGGACGGTGAGGCCCTCGGCGTCGAAAGCTGAGGGCGGAGGCCGCCAGCGCCGCAGATGGCCGGTGACCGGCTCGTCCAGGCCGATCCGGCCCGACTCGACCAGCCGGAGCACACCCCAGGCGGTCACCGGCTTGGACAGCGAAGCGGCCTGGAAGCGGGTGCCGGCCGTCACCGGCTGGCCGGTCCCGCGGTCGGCCACGCCGTAGCCCGCCGCCCAGACGACCTCTCCGTGGTGGACGAGCGCCATGGCCAGTCCTGGCGTCGTCGAGGCGGCCAGCGCCTGCCGTGCCGCGCGCTCCACGGCCTGCACCAGGCTGGTCCGGGAGGAGGAGTCTTCACCCATGATGTGATCATCCGGCTGTCGCGTGAGGAACGGCACTTCGGAGGTGGGTCATGGGGCAGCTGAGCGGGATCGAGACCGTGCTGCTGGACCTGGACGGGACGCTGTATGTCGGCAGCCAGGTCGTTCCTGGGGCCCGTGAGGCCGTCCGGCGGCTTCGCGACCAGGGCCTTGTGGTGCGGTTCACCACCAACACCGACTCGATCGTTCCGGCCATGCTGGCCGAGCGGCTGGCCGGGTTCGGCTTCCAGGCGTCCGAGGAGGAGCTGGTCACCCCGGTCGCGGTCGCGGCCCGGATGTTCACCTCCGCGGAGGGGGCCCGGGTGCTGGCCGTGGCCGCCGAGCCGGTCCGGCGGCTGCTGGCCGACTGCCTGGCCGGGCCGGAGGAGCCGGCCACTCACGTGCTGGTCGCCGATCCCAGCTACGGGGCGGCCTACGACGACCTGGACGCGGCGTTCCGGGCGCTGCGGGCCGGGGCGGAGCTCGTCGCCACCCAGGTCAACCGCATCGCCCGCCGCGACGACGGCGAGCATCTTGACACCGGCGGGTGGGTGCGGCTGTTGGAGTACGCCACCGGCCAGACCGCCCGAGTGGTGGGCAAGCCGTCGCCGGCGTTCTTCACCGCGCCGCTGGAGGCGCTCGGCCGCGGGCCGGAGACAGCGCTGGTCGTCGGGGACGACCTGGCCGCCGACATCGGCGGCGGGCAGGCCATCGGCGCGACGACGGTGCTGGTCCGCTCCGGCAAGGGCGATCGTCCCCAGCCGGGCGCCGAGGCCGAGCCGGACGCGGTCGTCGACAGCATCGCCGACCTGCCAGGGCTGCTCCGGGGCTGAGCGGGCTGGCTAGCCGTCGGGCAGCAGCCGGTCGATGCGGTCCAGGACCAGGTCGGGGGTGTCGCCGGGGGGCAGGCCGTCCAGGTCCTCTGGCTGGGTCTCGCCGGTCAGGACGAGGGCGGCGGTGACGCCGGCGTCCAGGGCCATGCGGATGTCGGTGGTCAGGCGGTCGCCGACCATGACGCAGTCGGCGGGCTCGACCCCGAGGCCGGCCAAGGCGGCCTCGAGCATGGCCGGGTCGGGCTTGCCGGTGGTGGTCTCGCAGGCGACGCCGGTGCAGGCCTCGATGGCGGCGACGATGGCGGCGCAGTCGGGCTCGCCCCGGCCGCCGGGGAAGGGGCAGTAGCGGTCCGGGTTGGTCGCGACCAGCCGGGCCCGGCGGTGGAACCAGAGGGCGTCGAAGGCGATCTGGAGCTTCTCGTAGGTGAAGCCGCGGTCGTAGCTGGCCACGACCACGTCGATCTCGGCCGGGTCGCTCGAGGTGCGGATGCCGGCCTGCTCCAGGGCCCGGTGCAGCGGGGCCTCGGCGATCGGGTAGACGACCGCCCCGGGGGCGTGCTCCAGCAGCCAGCGGGTCATGGTGACCACGGTGTTGACGATCTCGGTGGCCGGGGTGGGCAGGCCGAGGCGGGTCAGCTTGGCCGCGTACTGCTCGGGGTCGCTGGTCGGGTTGTTGGACAGGAACCGGACCGGCAGGCCCCGGTCCCGCAGGGCCCCGATCAGCTCGCCGGCCCCTGGGAGGAGCTGCTCGCCCAGGTAGATGGTGCCGTCGAGGTCGAACAGGTAGGCCGCGAACAGCCGGTCGGGGGCGCGCGGGATCGGTGGCCGGGGCATCGCGGCCAGATTAAGCCACGATCCGCAGGGGGTGCTCGAGCAGGTCCTTCAGCTGGGCCAGGAACCCGGCCCCGGTGGCCCCGTCAAGGGCCCGGTGGTCGATGGACAGGGTCAGGCGCATCCGCCGGTGCACGGCCACCCCGTCCTCGGTGGCCACCGGCTCGGGGAGGGCGGCCCCGACGGCCAGGATGGCGGCCTCGGGCGGGTTGATGACGGCGGTGAACTGCTCGATCCCGAACATGCCGAGGTTCGACACGGTGAAGGTGCCGCCGCCGACGTCGTCGCCGGCCAGCTTGCCGGCCCGGGCCCGGCCGATCAGCTCCCCCGCCTCCTTGGCCACCCGGGTCAGGCTCTTGGTGTCGGCGTCGCGGACCACCGGCACCAGCAGGCCGCCGTCCACGGCCACGGCGATCCCGACATGGACCCGCCTGTGGACCAGCAGCTTGTCGCCGCCGAAGGAGACGTTCAGCTCCGGGTTGGCCCGCAGCAGGACGGCGCAGGCCTTGACGATCAGGTCGTTGACGCTGACCTTGAGGTCGTCGCCCCGGCCGGCCAGCTGCTGGTTGAGCTCGGCCCGGAACTCGAGCAGGGCCTCGGCGTCCACGTTGGTGGTCAGGTAGAAGTGGGGCGTGGACTGCATGCTCTCGACCAGCCGGCGGGCCACCACCCGCCGCATGCTCGAGAGCGGTACCGCCTCGGAGTCCGCGTCCGGCACCGCCGCCGCCGGCGCGACCGCCGCCGGGGCCGGGGCCGGTCCAGCCTGCACCACCTCGGCGGGCGCCGCGGCCGGGGCGGCCGCCTCCACGTCGTCGACCCGGACCAGGCCGTTGGGGCCGGAACCGGTGACGGCGGCCAGGTCGACGCCGAGCT
>DATABK010000482.1:0-10934 GCA_036259695.1 Actinomycetes bacterium
CCGGCGTCCGAGGTCGACTCGGCCGCCCTGCCGGCGTCGTGCTCGGCCTGGCGCTCCAGCCGCTCGCGGTCGCCCTTGCCGCCGGCGAGCCGGCTGAAGGCCACCCCGAGGAGGGTGAGGCCGGCCGCCCCGGCCAGGAGCTTGCGGTTGCGGCGGCGGGCGGCCTCGCGGCGGCGCTGGCGGGCCCGCTCGGGCAGCAGCTTGTCAGCGGCCCTGGTGGCCTCCTTGCCCAGCTCGGCCCCCTTGCGGCTGGCCGCGTTGGTGGCCCGGGTGATCGCCTCCCTGGCCGCCTCGAGCGCGGCCATCAGGTCGTCGGTGCGGTCAGTCACCTGGTCGGTGACGGCCTCCTTGGTCTTGGTGGCCTTGGTCGCCTTGGACTTGCGGAACGCCATGCGGCCCTCCCTCGGGCTTGATGACTCGTTTGACACGGCTCGCGGATGCCTACCCGTCCGGGTTGTCCCTACACCTCCGCCGGGATCGAGGACGGGGTCAGCTCGACCAGGGTGCACTCCTTGCGCCAGCGGTCCACCGCCTGCTCGCCGTCGCGGAGGTTGAGCCGGCGGGGGAGCAGCACCGAGGCGACCCGGGCGTACAGCGGGTCCTTGGGGTCGACGACCCTGGCCGACGCCTCGACCTCGGCGACCAGCGACTGCTGCTCCTTGGACCGGGCCACCAGCAGCACCCGGGTCGCCTCGGCCAGCCCGGGGACGCGCTGCTCGGACCCGCCGACGAGGACGTAGACGCGGCCGTCGAGGGTGCCGTACCACACGGGCACGGCCCGGCCGTCGGTCCCGCCCTCGCCCGGGACCTCGACCCAGACCACCGTGCTCTTCTTGAGCGCCTCCTCCAGCACGTCGGTCTCCGACCCGCTCGACCAGGGTGGGTCCTCGTCGAGCACGGCCATGGGGACACGGCCGACCTCGTCCCCGTTGACCAGCAGGACCAGCTCGTGGTCGTCGTCGGAGTCGACCACCACCCCGTGGACCTCGTCGGTGAAGGTGTCGATCTTGTTGGCGCCGCGCAGGGTCATGGCCCGCTCCGGGCTGCGCCAGACGACGTCGCCGTTGGGGGCGAGCACGGCCATGGCCTCGCGGTACCAGCCGCCGGCGCCGGTGTAGGAGCGGCGGACGGCGAACGGGGCCAGCCGCCCCTTGCCGGCCCGGCCGACGAACACGGCCATGGCGTCCTCGGGCTGAGCCACCCCCTCGGAGACGAGCCGGGCGTCGGCGATGTAGACGCCGGTGAGGCGGACGTCCATTCGGTTCCTTTCCCGGAGCGTTGTGAGCGCGAACGATCATAGAAGATGTGCCCATGTCGCCGGAGGAAGTGCCGGAGGGGCCCGGGGAACCCCAGACGGGTGCCAAGGGGAATCGGGCCGTCATCGCCTGCCGGGTGGTCGAGGCCGAGCACCCCGATCTCCGGGAGTTCATGGCCCGGGAGTGGCCGGCGGCCGACCGCCGGCTGTTCGGGGCCGACCTGGACTGGACCAGCCGCCCGGTGGTGGTCGAGGCCAGGGCCGGCCGCGAGCTGGTCGGGGTCGCCCTCGGCGAGGCCGTGGCCGGCATGGCCCGGCTGCACGACCTGCTGGTCGCCGAGCACCGCCAGGGCCAGGGGCTGGGCGGCCGCCTGGTCGAGCTGTTCTGCGCCCGCGCGGCCGAGCTGGGCGCGGCCCGCTGCTTCCTGCGCTGCCCGGCCACCGACCGCCACCAGCGCTTCTACGAGCGGCTGGGGTTCGTGGCCGTGGCCCGGCTGCCCCGCTACTACCACGACCACGACTTCGTCGAGTACCTGCGCGAGCCGCTGCTCCAGGACGGCTCCGGGGCCGGGTAGGCCGACCGTCACCTCCCGGCGGCGAACAGCTGCCAGGGGTCGCTGAGGCCCTTGAGGGTGAAGGTCCCGCGGTCCTCCAGGGGGATGCCGGACCCGCCGACCAGGTCCCGGACGGTGCGGGAGACGAGCACTTCGCCGGGCCCGGCGGCGGCCATGATCCGGGCGGCGAGGTGGACGGCGATCCCGCCGACGTCGTCGCCGCGCAGGTCGAGCTCGCCGGTGTGCAGCCCGGCCCGGATCTCGATGCCGGCCTCGCGCAGCCCGGTGCGCAGGTCGAGGGCGCAGCGGATGCCCCGGCCGGGCCCGTCGAAGACGGCCAGGATCCCGTCGCCGGTGCGCTTGACCAGCCGGCCCCCCTCCCGCCCGACCAGCCGCCGGGCCAGCTCGTCGTGGACGTCGAGCAGCTCCCGCCAGCGCTCGTCGCCCTCCACCTGGGCCCGCTCGGTGGAGCCGACGATGTCGGTGAACAGCACCGTGGCCAGCAGCCGCCGGACCTGCCCGGTGTCCCGGAGCTCGACGGTGTCGACCACGACGTCGCGGACCCCGCGGCTGAAGGCGATCTCGTAGCGGTCGTCGGCCTGCTCGAAGTCCGCCGTCTTCCAGACCGCCTCGCCGGCCACTGCCCGGTAGAACTGGTCGTCGAAGGTCATCCCGCTGGCGCCTCCGGTCACCGTGACCTTGGCCGCCGTGCCCACCGGGCGGTGCACGGTGATCTCCCTGGCCCCGCCGTCGAACCGGAGCAGGACGGCCCCGCCGGGCCGGCCCAGGGTCAGCTCGGCGTTCGCCGCCGCGTGCTGCACCTCCAGGCCGAGCAGGCGGACCCCGCTCAGGTCGGCGCGGAGGCGGTCGACCCCCCGCGGGGCCTCGATCCGCCACGCCGCCGCCGGGTTGAGGACGACGTCGGCGGCCTGCCCGCCCCAGCTGGCCGGGCGCAGCCGCGGCCGGTACTCGATGGTGACCACCCCGTCCCGCACCCCCACCCGGGGCGGGGCGCCCTCGAACCGGGTGCGGTAGGGCTCGGCCATCGACGGGTCGGTGCCGAGGGTGAGGTTGGACGCGCGGACCAGCCGCAGCGCCATGTTCCGAGCCGGCCCGAGCAGGGACCCCGAGGAGGCGTTGGCGGGCTCATCAGCCATGGGCACCCCGGGTTCCGCTCCGCTGCTCAACCGACCCGTCAGCCTTACCACATGGCGGCCACGGACGCGACGCCGTTCCCCGCGCCCGGCGGGCCTGGAATCCCCGGCCCGGCGGAGCGATACTCGGAGCGCCGGTCACACCGTCCAGCCGTCGGGGGCACCGCATGCCCGCCAGCCCCGCTCCGAACCCCCAGCTCGTCGTGGAGACGGGCCGGCTGCGCGGGGCCAGCTTCGACGTCCCGCCCGGGCGGTCGGAGATCGGGCGCCAGACCGGGATGGCCATCCTCCTCGACGACCAGGACGTGAGCCGCCGCCACGCCGTCCTGGAGCGCACCGGCGCCCGGGTGGTGCTGATCGATCCGGGCTCGACCAACGGCACCTGGGTCAACCGGCGGCGGCTGCGCGCCGGCGACCCCGGCGACCGGGTCGAGCTGCACGACGGCGACGAGGTCCGCCTGGGGTCGGTGACCCTGCGGTTCGCCACGGCCCCCACCGGCACCGAGACCGCGGTCCGGGAGTACGCCTTCGGGGACGTCCACGGCCCGGTCCAGACCGGCAGCGGCCAGCAGTACACGGCCGGCCGGGACCAGTACGTCGCCGCCCGCGACCTGTACCACGACAACAGCGTGCGGGTCGAGAACGACTACGACCCCTGGGACGAGCTGTTCCGCGGGCGGGGGGTCGGACGGGTGCTGATGCTGGTCGGCGGGCTCATCGCCCTGGCCGGGTTCGGGATCGTGGGCTACTTCATCTTCGTCTTCGCCTTCGGCTCCGACATCGACGACTTCGGTGGCCCCGGCGAGCTCAGCAATCCGTTCGAGAAGGAGCTCCTGCCCGGCGTCCCCATGGTCGCCGCCGGGTTCGGGCTGTTCCTGGTCGGCGGCATCCTGGCCGGGATCGGCGGCGGCATGTCCAAGGCGGCCCGCAGGCGCGAGGAGGAGCTGCGCCGGGAGCGCCAACGCTGGCAACGAGGGGGGACCGATGGGTGACGAACGCTACCGCTTCGGCAACGTCCAGGGCCCGGTGCAGACCGGTGACGGCGTCCAGTACACCGCCGGCCGCGACCAGCACGTCGCCGGTCGCGACCAGTATGTCGCCGGCCGCGACCAGGTCGTCTCCCACGGCCAGGCCGGTGAGGTCCTGGCCGAGCTGGCCGGCCTGCGTGAGGCCCTGGCCAGCCTCCGCCTGACCGAGGCGGAGCGGTCCAGCGCCGAGCAGGACCTCGCCGGGTTGGAGGAGGCCGTCGACCGGCCGGAGCCCGATGCCGCCGCGGCCAGCCGCCACCTCCAGTCGTTCACCGCCAACCTCAAGGAGGCCGGTGCCCTGGCCACCGCCGGGGTCGCCGTGGTCGAGGGCATCGCCAAGATCGCCCAGTGGCTTGGCCCGCTGGGGGCGGGGGTCCTGGCGCTGTTGTAGGGCGGCGGGTCGGGCCCCGCCAGATGCTTGACACTCTCGAACATATGTTCGAACATTAGGCCTATGGCGGCCACAGAAAGTGGTTTCAACACCACTGTGAGCAGTCTGGGCGGCGTGGCCCGGACGGGGCTGGTCGGACCGGGAACCACCCTGGCCGGCGAGCGGCTGCTCCCGGTGGTCCCCGCCCTCCAGCCCCTGCTCCCCGGCCGGGGACTGCGCCGGGGCACGACGGTGGCCGTCGCCCGCTCCGCCGCCCTTGCCCTGGCCCTGGTGGCCGGAGCCTCGGCGGCCGGCTCCTGGGTCGCCGCGGTCGGCCTGCCCGACCTGGGCATCGTCGCCGCCGCCGAGACCGGCATCGCCCTCGAGCGCCTCGCCCTGGTCCCGTCCCCCGGCACCAGGGCCTGGCCGGCCGTGGTGGCCGCCTTCCTGGACGCGGTCGACGTGGTCCTGGTGCGCCCCCCGCCCCGGCTCCCGGCCGCCCAGGCCCGCCGCCTCGCGGCCAGAGCCCGCGAGCGCGGGGCGGTCCTCGTCCCCCTCGGCGCCTGGTCCGAGCCCGCCGACCTCCGCCTGACCGTCACCGCCAGCGCCTGGCAGGGCCTCGGCCAGGGCCACGGCCACCTCCTGGCCCGCCAGGCCGAGGTCACCATCGCCGGCCGCGGCGCCGCCAGCCGCGAACGCCGGTTCCTCCTCTGGCTCCCGTCCCCCGACGGCACCATCGCCCTCCTGGAACAGGACGCCCAGCTTGGGTCGGGGGACCCGGCCGGCCTGACCCTCGCCGGGGAAGGGGATGCCCCGGCGGGGGCAGACCGGTCACCGCTCGCCGATGCGGGGTGACGGGCGATGGCCCGCATGGTGGTGGTCTGGTGCCCGGACTGGCCGGTCGTGGCCGCCGGGGCGCCGCCGGACAGCCTGACGGCCGTCGTCCACGCCAACCGCGTCGTCGCCTGCTCCGAGGCCGCCCGGGCCGAGGGGGTCCGCCCCGGCCTGCGCCGGCGCGAGGCCCAGGGCCGCTGCCCCGAGCTGGAGCTGCTCGCCCACGACCCGGCCCGCGACGCCCGCGCCTTCGAGCCCGTGCTGACCGCGATGGAGCAGCTCACCCCCTGGGTCGAGGTCCTCCAGCCGGGAGCGTGCGCCTTCCCGGCCCGCGGCGCCGCCCGCTACCACGGCGGCGAGCCGGCCCTGGCCGTCACCGTGACCGCCGCCGTGCACGCCGCCCTCGAGGGCCGAGGCGGCTGCCAGGTCGGGATCGCCGACGGCACCTTCGCCGCCGGCCTGGCCGCCCGCCACCAGGCGATCGTCCCCCCCGGCGGCAGCCGCGCCTTCCTGGCCCCCCACCCGGTGGCCGCCCTCGACCGCCCCGACCTGGCCGACCTGCTGGTCCGCCTCGGCCTGCGCACCCTCGGCGACCTGGCCGCCCTGCCCGCCGCCGACCTGGCCACCCGCTTCGGCCCCGAGGGCGCCCGCGCCGCCCGCCTGGCCGCCGGCCTCGACGAGCACCCCAAAGGCGCCCGCCGCCCCCCACCCGACCTCCGCGTGTCGGCCGAGCTCGACCCCCCGGCCGACCGGGTCGACATCGCCGCCTTCACCGCCAAGACCCTGGCCGACGAGCTCGTCGCCCGCCTCGACCACCTCGGCCTGGCCTGCACCCGCCTCCGTATCGAAGCCGAGACCGACCAGGCCGAGACCCTCTCCCGGGTCTGGCGCTACGACCCCACCGCCCTCCTGCCCGCCCGCCTCCCCTCCGGGCCGGACCCGGTCCCTCGTTCCTCGTCCCGCCCTGACGCCGGCGGGTCGCGTCCCCGGGGCCTCGCGGACCCTCCGGCCCGCATGGCCGCCGTCATGGCCGAGCGGGTGCGCTGGCAGCTCGACGGCTGGCTGACCGGACGCACCGGTCACCTCCCCGGGGCCCTCACCCACCTGACCCTGGTCCCCGACGAGGTCGTTGCCGACCAGGGCCGCCAGCTCGGCTTCTGGGGCGGCGAATCCGCCCGCAGCCAGCGAGCCGCCCGGGCCCTCGCCCGCATCCAGGGCCTCCTCGGCCCAGAAGCCGTCCAGACCGCCCACCTCCAAGGCGGCCGCGACCCCGCCACCCGCGTCACCCTCACCCCGGGAACGGAGACCGGGCGAGCAGGTGACCCCGGTTCCATGGGCCCGGGAGGAGCTCCGGCCGCGGTGGCAGGAGCTGAGAGGTCACCGGGCGCGCTCCCCGGGCTGGAGCCAGGGAGGCCGGGAAGCGACGGGGGCAACGAGTCGGGGACCGGGAGGATCGGGGGCAGAAGAGCGGGCGCCGGCGAGCTCCCCACTCGCTCGGGCCCCGCCTCCTCGGCTCCCCCCGTCCCCCTTCCCGACCCGCCCGCCTCCTCAGCCCCGGCCCCGTCCGGCACCTCGGACGCCGGTCGGCTCGGCCGCTCCGGTCCCGTTCCCTTGGGAGGGCTTCCGGGGGCTGTGCCGTGGCCGGGGCAGGTGCCGGCTCCGGCTCCGGCGATCGTGTACGCCGAGCCGGTCCCGGCGGAGGTGGTGGACGCCACCGGGGCCACCGTCACAGTCGACGGTCGCGGCCTGCTCGGCTCGCTCCCGAGCCGGGTCCGGGTCTGGGACCGCGCCTGGTCGATCGTCACCGCCTGGGCCGGCCCCTGGCTGGTCGACGAGCGCTGGTGGGACCCGGCCGCCCACCGCCGCCTGGTCCGCCTCCAGGCGACCACCGACCAGGGAGCGGCCTACCTGCTCCGGCTGTCCGGCGGCCGCTGGTGGGTCGAGGCGATCTACGACTGAGCCGCCCCCGGGGGGGCTGTGGACAGTCATTTGCGGCCACTTCACCCCGAACGTAGAACTGCTCCACCAGCAGCGCACCAAAGGAGGAGCAATTGGCGGCCACCGGCATCCGCGTCACCCCCGAACAACTCCAGCAGATCTCCGCCCAGCTCGACGCCGGCGCGTCCTCCATCGAGGGCACCCTGCGGCAGCTCGCCGGCAACGTGGCCCCGCTGGGGTCCGACTGGGCCGGCGTCGCCCAGGCTCGCTTCCTCGAGCTCTGGGCCGAGTGGCAGCGCAGCGGCGCCACCCTGCAGCAGGCGCTGACCGGCATCGCCCGTCTCACCGCCCGGGCCGGCGCCAGCTACGAGTCGGCCGAGCACGGCATCGCCGCCAGCTTCGGTCGCCCCTGACCGATCCGGACGACACCAAGGGAGGTCACCGACGATGGAGTGACCAGAGGGCAGTCCTCATTCCCAGCAACCGGAGCTCCAGCCGTTCGGCCAATTGCACCGCCGGCTGCCGTCCCAATGCCCCCTGGAATGCCGGGGAGCTTGGGACGAGCAGCACGATACGTCCGTCCGGTCGGACCACCCGGGCGAGCTCGTCAAGGGTGGCCGCGAACCACCGCTCAGGGCGGCCCTGCAGCTCGTACTGCTTCCCGAACGGCAGGTTGCTGGCGACCGCGGCGACGCTCGCATCGGTCAGGGGCAGGCGACGGACGTCGGCGCGGAACAGCCGGGCCCGGCCGAGGGTGCCGAGGGTCAGGGTGCCGAGGGTCAGGGTGCCGAGCGTATGGTGTGCCACCTCGACCGCGGTCGGGTCGAGGTCGCCGCCAACCGGTTCCCAGCCCAGAGCGGCCGCCTCCCGGAGGACCGTCCCGGAACCACAGCACGGATCCAGCAGGACCCGGCCGGGTGGTCGGGGACCGGCGAGGCGGGCCATGGCGGCGGCGACCGTTGGACGCAGGGCGCCGGGGCGTTCGGTGGGGCGGCCGTTGCGGTGGCGCATGGTGGCCGAGGACAGGCGGATGCCCAGGCGGAATCGGCCGGGGCTGGTCTCCAGGACCCAGAGCTCCAGGTCAGCGGGGTCCGCGATGCGCCACCGGGGCCGGCTCTGGAGGACCCTCCGGCTCAGCTCGTCGCGGAGCTCGGTGCGGAGAAACCGCCGCTCGGAACGGACCCGGGAGACCACTCGGAAGGTCATCCGAGCGCGCAGCGGCTGGACGGCGGCGCCGTAGGCCGACAGGGCCTGTTCGAGACCTCGCCGGTCCCAGAGGCCGCGGACGACCGACCCGAGCCGTCCGTGGCCCTGGACGCTCGCGACCTCGGCGAACACGTCCTCGCTGGTCCGCAGGGCGAGGAGGCCGTCGTGGCCCCGAGCGGCGAACGGCACGATGTCGTTGCGGCCGTCGAACTCGCGGAGGGGTGCTGCCTGAGCCCCTGGCAGCTCCCCGATCTCGCGAACCAGGACGGCGTGCAGGCCGGGGACGGCGGTGGCGAAGTAGCGCATCCCGGCCACCGTAATCGGCTCGGCGGGGGCGTTCGAGCGAATTACTTTGCGCACATCGGCGGTGTGGTTCGGGTCGGGGCAGTGGGCGGGCTGGTGTCGTCTGCGCGAGAAATTGTCAAATGAACATTGCGGAGCGAATTCGGCGAACTCGGGGTCTGCGCGGCACTCGGGAATTGGGCGCCGAACTTGTCAGCACCGAACATATGTTCGATCATCGCGCCCATGGGTTGGCAAAATCCTCCGCTTCCCTGGAGTGAGCTGGAACGCCGGCTGGCCGGCCGGCCACCGCCCGCGAACCAGCCTCCCGGTGCCGACGGAGGCGACGCCCCGGCCTGGTCGCCCAAGCGCCACCCCTATCAGCCGCCACCCTCCCGGATCCCGGGAAGGTTGGTGGTCCCGTACGCGGAGCTGCACTGCCACTCCAACGCGAGCTTCCTGGATGGCGGGTCGCACCCGGAGGAGCTGGCGGAGGAGGCGGCCCGCCTTCGCCTGGAGGCGCTGGCCATCACCGACCACGACGGCATGTACGGCATCGTCCGCTTCGCCGAGGCCGCCAAGGCATTGGGGCTGCCGACGATCTTCGGCGCCGAGCTGACCCTGGGGGCCGGCCGACCCGCCGGAGGAGCCCCGGCCACCCGGCACCGGGCGACCCAGCGCCCGGCTGTCCCCCAGAGAACCGGAACCCCCGACCCCGGAGGGGAGCATCTGGTGGTGCTGGCGCGGGGGCCGGAGGGGTATGCGCGGCTGTGCCGGGCGATCTCGGAGGCGCAGATGGCCGGGGCCAAGGGGGCGCCCCGGGGGGAGCTGGGGCGGCTGGCCGAGCTGCATGGTGGGCACTGGGTGGTGCTGACCGGGTGCCGGAAGGGGGCGGTGGCCAGGGCGCTGGCCGAGCGGGGGCCGCTGGCGGCCGAGGTCGAGCTGGACCGGCTGGTCCAGGGGTTCGGGCGGGACAACGTCTTCGTGGAGATCTGGGACCACGGCGACCCGCTCGACTCGGCCCGCAACGACGCCCTGGTCCGGCTGGCCGACCGGGCGAGGGTCGAGGTGGTGGCGACCAACAACGTCCACTACGCGACCCCGGGACGTCGCCGGCTGGCGACCGCGCTGGCCGCGGTGCGGGCCCGCAGCTCCCTGGCCGACCTGGACGGCTGGCTGCCCGCCGGGGCCGGGGCCCATCTGCGGTCCGGGCTCGAGCAGGCGACCCGCCTGGCCCGCTACCCGGGAACGGTCGAGCTGGCCGCCGAGCTCGGCCGCTCCCTCGCCTTCGACCTGCGGCTGGTCGCCCCCCGCCTGCCCGACTTCCCGGTCCCAGGAGGCCACACCGAGATGTCCTGGCTGCGCGAGCTGGCCACCCGGGGCGCGACCCGCCGCTACGGACCCCGCCACGCCGAGCGGACCCCCGGGGCCTGGCGCCAGATCGACCACGAGCTGGCCATGATCGAGCAGCTCGGCTTCCCCGGCTACTTCCTGATCGTCTGGGACATCGTCGAGTTCTGCCGACGCGCCGACATCTACTGCCAGGGGCGGGGCTCGGCGGCCAACTCGGCCGTCTGCTACGCGATCGGGATCACCAAGGCCGACGCCGTCTCCCTGGGCCTGCTGTTCGAGCGCTTCCTGTCCCCGGAGCGCGACGGCCCGCCCGACATCGACCTGGACATCGAGGCCGGCCGCCGCGAGGAGGTCATCCAGTACGTCTACGAGCGCTACGGCCGCGACCGGGCCGCCCAGGTCGCCAACGTGATCACCTACCAGGCCCGCTCGGCCGTCCGCGACATGGGCCGGGCCCTCGGGTACTCGCCCGGCCAGCTCGACGCCTGGTCCAAGCAGGTGGACGCCTGGGGGCCGATCGAGGCGACCGTCGAGCACGAGATCCCCGAGCAGGTCATGGAGCTGGCCCGCCAGGTCCAGCGCTTCCCGCGCCACCTCGGGATCCACTCCGGCGGCATGGTCATCTGCGACCGGCCGGTGGTCGAGGTCTGCCCGGTCGAGTGGGCGACCATGCGCGACCGCAGCGTCCTCCAGTGGGACAAGGACGACTGCGCGGCCGTCGGGCTGGTCAAGTTCGACCTGCTCGGCCTGGGGATGCTCACCGCCCTGCACGACACCGTCGACCTGGTCAGCCGCCACCACGGGGTCGAGGTCGACCTGGCCGAGCTGCCCCAGGAGGCGACCGTCTACGAGATGCTGTGCGCGGCCGACTCGGTCGGGGTGTTCCAGGTCGAGAGCCGGGCCCAGATGGCCACCCTGCCCCGCCTGGCGCCGCGGGAGTTCTACGACCTGGTGGTCGAG
>DATABK010000483.1:0-5341 GCA_036259695.1 Actinomycetes bacterium
ACCGAGCATGGGCACTGGGGGGCGGTGGTGCGCTGTTCGGACGACCTGGGCCGGAGCTGGAGCGAGCCGGCCGAGGGCAACCTCCGGTTCCCGGAGGGGACGGACGCGGCCCTGGCCCGGGTCTGGCAGCTCCAGCCGGCCGGCGACGACCGGCCGGGCACGGTGTGGGCCGGGGTCGAGCCGGCGGCGCTGTTCCGCTCCGACGACGGCGGGGAGACGTTCGAGCTGGTGCAGGGGCTTTGGGACCACCCGCACCGGCCGCGCTGGGAGCCGGGCGGCGGCGGGCTCTGCCTGCACACCGTCCTGCCCGACCCGGCCGACCCGGACCGGATGTGGATCGCCATCTCCACCGGCGGGGTCTACCGGACCGACGACGGCGGGCGGAGCTGGCGGCCTCGCAACGACGGCATCCGGGCCGTGTTCCTGCCCGACAAGTACCCCGAGTTCGGCCAGTGCGTGCACAAGGTCGCCCCGGCCGGCGGTCGGCCGGACCGGCTGTACCTCCAGAACCACTGGGGCCTGTACCGCAGCGACGACGGCGGCGACCACTGGGAGGACATGGCCAACGGGGTGCCGAGCGACTTCGGCTTCCCCATGGTCGCCCACCCCAGCGACCCCGACACCGCCTGGATCATCCCGCTGGACTCCGACGAGTTCCGCTGCACCCCCGACGGCCAGGCCCGCGTCTACCGGACCCGGGACGCCGGCGACTCCTGGCAGCCGCTGACCGCCGGGCTGCCCGAGCGTGACGCCTGGCTGACCGTGCTCCGCGACGGCTTCGCCACCGACGGGCTCGACCCGGCCGGCCTCTACTTCGGGACCCGCACCGGGCAGCTGTTCGCCTCCTCCGACGAGGGGGAGAGCTGGCAGGCCCTGGCCGAGTGGCTGCCGCCGGTGGTCTGCGTCAAGGCCGCCGTGGCGCCCTGAGGGGTGGTCGATGCCGACAATCCACCTGCCGGCCGCCCTCTCCGGCCACGCCGCCGGCCGGCGCCGGGTTGAGGTCGCCGGGACCACCGTCGGCAAGGTCCTGGCCGCCCTCGGCCAGGAGCATCCCGGGGTCGGCCAGCGCGTCCTCGACGACCGCGGGGTCCTGCGCCGCCACGTCAACGTGTTCGTCAACGGCGAGAGCATCCGCTACCTGAACGGGATCGAGACCCCGGTCTCCGACACCGACGAGATCTGGATCCTCCCCGCCGTCTCCGGCGGCACCTGACCGGGCGCGGGTGACAAGGGTCGGAGGCCGGCTTAAGGTTGTCGGGGTTCCCCGTACGCCGCCGGCGCCAGGCTGGCGGCGGCCCGGGGTGGTGACGCCGAGTGGAGAGTGGAGGACGGCGCCATGGAGGAACTGCTGCTGACCCTGCTGGTGATGTGCCTGGTGGCCGGTGGGGTGACCCTGGTCGCGGTGTGGCGGGTCGTGCGGTGGGTGCGGCGCAGTCCGATGCTGCGGCGGCGGGTCCGGAGTGTGCAGGCGCTGACGACACCGCCCGGGGCCCGACGGCAGGTGGCCTGCCTGCGGCGCGACCTGCACGCGGCCACGCACGCCACCGGTGAGGCGGTCGCGGTCGTCAGGACGGCCGGCGGCACCGTCGGCGACCTGCCCCAGCTGGCCAGGCGGCTCGGCCGGGTGGCCGCCACCCTCGACGCCGAGCTGCGGCTCCTGGCCCGCGAGCCCGACCTGGCCGAGCTGGCCCGGGTGCTGCCCGCGGCCCGGGCCCGGGTGGCCGACGTCACCCGGGTCGCCCTGACGATCCGCCGCGCCGCCAGCGCCGGCCTCGGGGCCGACACGGCCGCCGAGCTCGCCCCCCTCGAGGCCGAGGTCGCCCGCGAGGTCCGCGCCCTGGACGCCGGCGTCGACCGCCTCCTCGCCCTCGCCTCCGGCACCTGAGTGCCCCGGCACCTCAGGGGCTCGGGCCGCCGCCACTGGTGCCCGGCACCTGACGCGCCCCCCGCCGCCCTCGCCTCCGGCGCCTGAGATGTCCCACGGCGTTGTCATCGCCCTGGAGCTCGCCGGGGCCGTGCTCATCCTGGCCGGGTTCACCCTCGCCCAGCTGCGGGTGCTCGACCAGCACTCGCTCGTCTACCTGGTGCTCAACCTGGTCGGGTCGTTCGTCCTGGCGGTGATCGCCTGGGTCGACCAGCGGTGGGGGTTCCTGCTGCTGGAGGGCGTCTGGTCGATCGTGTCGGCGATCAGCCTGGTCGGTGTCCTGCGGGGACGGGGCCGGCCGGACGAGGGGACCCGCCCGGCTACACGTTGAACCGGATGTGGAGGACGTCGCCCTCCTGGACGACGTAGGACTTGGACTCGGTGCGGAGGAGGCCCTTGGAGCGGGCGGCGTCCCAGCCGCCGGCGGCGACCAGGTCGTCGTAGCCGATCACCTCGGCGCGGATGAAGCCGCGCTGGAGGTCGGAGTGGATGCGGCCGGCGGCCTCGGGGGCGGTGGCGCCGCGGTGGACCTCCCAGGCCCGGGTCTCGTCCTCGCCGGTGGTCAGGAAGGTCATCAGGTCGAGGAGCCGCCAGGCCGCCCCGACGACCTGGTCGAGGCCGCCGCGCTCGACCCCGTAGCCGCGCAGGAGGTCGGCCGCGTCCTCGGGGGGCAGCTCGGCCGCCTCGGCCTCCAGGGCGGCGGCCACGGCCACCGTCGGCAGGCCCAGCTTGGCCTCGGCCTCGGCGGCCCGGTCGCCGGCCGCGGCGGCGTCGGCCTCGGCCAGGTTGAGCACGGCCAGGGCCGGCTTGAGGGTCAGGGGGGCGAAGTTCCGCAGCACCCTGGTCTCCTCCGGCTCCCAGTGGGCCGTCCGCAGGGGCATGCCCTGGTCGAGCAGGTCGCGGGCCCTGGCCAGCACCTGGGCCTCGAGGGCGGCGTCCTGCACGCCGGCCCGGGCCTTCTTGGCCGCCTTCTCGGCCCCGCCGGCGACCGACTCCAGGTCGGCCACGGTGAGCTCGAGGGTCAGCTCGGCCGCCGCCTCCACCGGGTCGGCGGTCTCGTCCCAGGCGGCCAGGACCATGGCCAGGGCGTCGGCCTCGCGCAGGGCCCCCAACCCTTGGGCGGCCAGGCCGCCCCCGGGCCCGCCGGCCGACAGCCCGGCGACGTCCACGAACCGGGCCTGGACGAACACCTTCTTGCGAGAGCGTTCCAGCTCGGCCAGCACGTCCACCCGCGGGTCGGGCACGGGCACGGCGGCCACGCTGGCCTTGCCGGCCGCCCCGCCCGCGGGCACCCCTGCCCGGGTCAGCGCGTTGAAGAGGGTTGTCTTGCCACTCTGGGGCAGTCCGACGATCCCAACATCTCTCATGAGGAAAAGCCTAGCGCTTGGGAGTTCATCCGCGATCCCGCGCAGCCGATAGAGAGACCATGCAGACGGCGATCACGCGGACCAGCGGGCCCGGGAGGGTCCTGCTGGTCGACGACCATCCCGCGGTCCGGCGGGTCCTGCGCTCGCTGCTTGAGGAGGTCGGGGGCTGGCAGGTGGTCGGCGAGGCCGACTCCGGCGAGGCCGCCCTCGACCTGGTCGAGCAGCTGACCCCGGACGTGGTGCTCATGGACTGCCGCATGCCCGGCGCGGGCGGCGTGGCCGCGACCAGGGAGATCGTCAAGCGCTGGCCGGAGGTGGCGGTGGTCGCCCACACCGCCTACGCCGACGAGACCTACGTGCGCGAGATGGTGGCCGCCGGGGCCCGCGGCTACGTGCTCAAGGGCGACGTGCCCGCGGCCGTGCTGGAGGCGCTGTCGGCGGCCCGGCAGGGCCAGGCCCGGCTGTCGGCCGCGGTCACCGGCCCGGTCATGGAGGACCTGCGCGAGCTGTACGAGGCCGCGGTCAGCCGCTCCCAGGAGCTGGAGGCCGAGAACGCCGACCTCAGCTCCGCGGTGGCCCGCCTCGAGGAGGTCGACCGCCTCAAGGACGAGTTCCTGGCCATGGTCAGCCACGAGCTGCGGACCCCGATCACGGTCGTCCTCGGCATGGCCCAGACCCTGGTCGGGCGGCCCGACATGGCCGCCACCGCCGACGGCCAGGAGATCCTCCAGCGGGTCGTCCGGCAGGGCAAGCGCCTGCGCGACATGGTCGAGCAGCTCCTCCAGGCGAGCGCGTTCGTGGCCAACCGCAGCCCGGTGCTGCGGGCCGAGGGAGTCCACGCCGCCGAGGTGATCCGCGAGGTGGTCGACGACTGGCGGCTGGCCGAGCCCGACCGCCGGGTCGAGCTCCGCCTCCCCACCGAGCCCCGGTCGCTCCGCGGCGACGCCGAGGCGCTGCGGATGGTGGTCGGGAACCTGGTCGACAACGCCGGCAAGCACGCCCCGCCCGGCACCCCGGTCCGCGTCCTGGTCACCCAGCCGCCGGGCCTGACCCGGATCGAGGTCGCCGACCAGGGGGCCGGGGTGGCCGAGATCGACCGCGAGCGCATCTTCGCCCCCTTCACCCAGCTCGACGCCTCCACGACCAGGCGGGTCGGCGGGGTCGGCCTCGGCCTGTTCCTGGTCGACCGGCTGGTCCGGGGCATGGGCGGCCGGGTCTGGGTGGAGGACAACCAGGGCGGCGGCGCCCGCTTCGTGGTCGAGCTGCCCGACCTGCCCCCGGTATAGGGTTGCCCCGAAGGCCGGGAACCTCCCGGCTCCCGGAGGCGTCCAACCGACATGTTCCACATGAAACGCTCGCGAGCGCTGATCGGCCTGCTGCTGGCCGCGCTGCTGGTGGCCGGCTGCGCCGGGCCCGACACCGACGACAGCGGGGCCCAGGGGGGCACCACCATGCCGACGACCCTGCCCGGCAATCCGCCGGCGACCAAGCCGCCCCAGCCCTCTGGGCAGGTCACGGTCACCGGCACGGTCATGGAGGGGGTCGAGCCCAACTGCCTGCTCCTCGACGCCGACGGGCGGCAGTACCTGCTGGTCGGAGGCGACCGGTCCGAGCTGCAGGCCGGCGCCCGGGTGGCGGTGACCGGCCGGGTCGACCGGGGTCTGGCCAGCACCTGCCAGCAGGGCGAGCCGCTGGTGGTGTCCGGGATCGAGCAGGCTCCCTAGCCCGGCGGGCCGACGCTGAGCCGGACGCCGGGTTCGCCCGGCTGGCGGGCATTTCGCCTCAGTAGGCCTGCCTAGTCGGCCGTCCAGCTTGAGTCGGCAACACCATCCAACTCGTCCCCCGCCTATGGTAGGGGCCCTGGTCGGCGTGGCTAACTGCCCTACGGGGGCCGGCTGGGACGCCTCCGAGAGCGTCGGGAGGCGAGCGGGCATGCAGGGGCCGGTCAGGACCAGACGGACAGGGGACCAGGGGCAGTCGGCGGGCGCTCCGGGGAGCGCTGGCGCCGCCCGGGGCAGCGCCAGCGCCGTGCTGGGCGGTGGCTCGGTGC
>DATABK010000484.1:0-1548 GCA_036259695.1 Actinomycetes bacterium
GCCGATCTCCAAGGAGCTGCCAATGGAGTACGCGCTCGAGCTCAACCGCCTCATCGCCCTGCAGATGGAAGGGGCGGTCGGCTGACGGTGATGACCGAGGAGAGCACCGAGACCCTTTCCCTCAAGGAGCTCGACCAGGACCGCGTGACCGCCTGGTCGCGGGCCCTTGGCGACCCCGACTGGTTCCGTCACCGGCGCCTGGAGGCGCTGGCCGCCCTGGGCAAGCTGGAGCGGCCGAGCAACCGCGAGGAGGCCTGGCGGTTCACCGACCCCAAGCGGGCCGGCCTGGACCGCCTCCCGATCCTCCGGGCCGGCGGCCAGGCGACCGCCGAGGGCGCCCACGTGCTGGCCGCCGGCCATGCCGACGCCGCCTCGGGCGGTGACGTCGCCGGCACCGAGCTGGAGCCGGCCGGGCTGGTCGCGACCGTCGACGGCGCCACCGCCGAGGCGTTCCTGGACGACGACCTGGTGGCCAAGGGCGTCATCCTGACCGACCTGGCCACGGCCGTGCGTGAGCACGCCGGCCTGGTCGAGCCCCGCCTGATGACCTCGGCGGCCCCGTTCGACGAGGACTGGTTCCTGGCCCTGCACGCCACCCTGGTCACCGCCGGGGCGTTCCTGTACGTGCCCAGGGGGGTCGAGGTGACGGTCCCGGTCGGGGTGCTCCAGCGGCGCACCACCGGCGGGGCGACCTTCGCCCACACCCTGGTCGTGGTCGAGCCCGAGGCCTCCCTGACCGTGGTCCAGCAGCACGGCTCGCCCGAGGACCTCGACGGCCGGGCGTTCCACCACGGCGTCACCGAGCTGCTGGTCGGTGAGCGGGCCAACGTCCAGTACCTGTCGCTCCAGGAGTGGGGGAGCGAGCAGGTCAACCACTTCGGCATCCAGCGGGCGGTCGTCGGCCGCCAGGCCCAGTTCCGGTCGTTCGTGGTCACCCTGGGCGGCGGGGTCGTCCGGGTGTCGCCCGAGGTCGTGCTGGGCGAGGGCGCCGAGGCCGACCTGCTCGGGGCCGTGTTCGCCGACGCCGGCCAGCGGTTCGAGCACCGGGCCAACGTCACCCACGCCGAGCCCCACGCCCGCTCCAGCGTCCTCTACAAGGCCGGGCTGCTGGGCGGGTCGCGGAACATCTTCAACGGCAACCTCATCATCGCCCCCGGGGCCCGCGGCACCGACGCCGGCCAGACCATGCGCAACCTGGTCCTGTCCCGCGACGCCCACGCCGAGGCCAACCCGTTCCTGGAGATCCTCAACTCCGACGTCAAGGCGGCCCACGCCGCCGCCACCGGCCGGGTCGACGACCTGCACCTGTTCTACCTGGAGTCGCGGGGCATCCCGCGCCGGACGGCCCGGCGGCTGGTCGTGTTCGGGTTCTTCGAGGAGGTCCTGGCCCAGGTGACCGTGCCCGCGGTCCGGCGCCGGCTGGAGGCGGCCCTGGAGGCCGAGCTGGAGGCCGCTGCGGCGGCCCAGGAGGCCGCGGAGGCGCAGGCGGCCGGGCAGGCCCGGCCAGCCGCACGAACGGCATCAGCCGCCCTCCCCCGCCTGCCGGGC